>JBBRRL010000492.1:0-2419 GCA_038200775.1 Nitrospirales bacterium | reverse complement strand
GGGATCGTCATAAAAGCTTCGAGTGGAGGCATGTCCTTCACATGGGGCCCCACGTGCGCGGCCAGCGTATCGGCAGCTTTTTTGGCTTCGGTGTAATTCCCGTTCATGCTCGCAGCAGCGGCGATAAAGTGCAGATTGTGGCTGTAATACATCATTGGGTAAATGCCCTGCGCGCCGCTGCTCTGGATATATGCCCGGTCCGCCGCTGCCGCCCTCTCATTCGTCTGGATCGCAGCCTCATAGTCGCCGGTGCGGATGTAAACATGCGCTGGCATGTGGACCAGGTGTCCGGCTGCCGGAGCCAGTGACGCCAGGCGGGTGGCCCCTGCAAGGGCACGCTGAGGAGATGCAGAGGCTTCTACGGCATGAATGTAATAGTGAACCGCACCCATGTGTTCTGGATCGCGCTTGATCACGGATTCCAACGTGGAAACCACTTCCTCCGTGCCTTCCCGTGGGGATCCATCCAGCTTCCACAGACCCCAGGGGTGCAAATTCATGCCTGCTTCGGCGAATAGAGTCGCGGCATCGAGATCGTCGGGATATTTGTTTGCCGCTTCGCGCATGGCATCACGATAGTCCTCCGCTGCTCGCCTGAGATCTGCTTTAGGATCTGCGGGAAAACGCTTGGCCATTGCCTCGATATAGGCCTGCTCGCTAGGCGAGGCATTCGCTGACAGTTCGACAGCCTTCTGGATGGCCTCATGCGCTTGTTTGAAGCGGTCTTCACTTGCCGGGTCGTTGTAATTTGGCCCTACGGCTTCTGCGATTCCCCAGTAAGCTATAGCCAGCTTGGGGTCGAGCTCAGCAGCGCGACGAAATGAACGCGCAGCCTCGTCATGGTTGAAGGCGTAGATCAGGCGCAATCCCTGATCGAAGAATTTTTGGGCTTCCGGATTGCTGGTGGACACTGGATGATGCAGGTCTCCCAGTCCCGACATCAGTGATGCCGGCTTGGGCTGGTTATGAGCAGGATGCTGCTGGGCGACGGCCACGCCGCACAGGAGTACTACAAGCAAAATAGAATAAATGTCTTTCATGAGGATGGTCCTCCTTGGACAGTGGAACCGGAATTTCCTCGGAAACGGCACCATTGTACCCGCATCTCGCCCGTTCGCGACGTTGTCTATCCGGCCCTGTCCTTTGGGCGAAAACACCGTCACGCACGCAACAACGAATTTAGTAAGAGTGTCGTCAGCTGGGCCTACATTTTCGCATACCCTAGGATTCTCCCGAGCCGTTTTATCCAGGGTTTGGCCATCGCTCTACCTCCGAAGTGAGGGCTCGCCAACAACAGCATTTACAAGTTTCGCTTCAGCCACCCAACGACGACCGACTGCGGCTCTTCGGCTATACTGTCTACCGAGTTCGATCTCTCATGCTGCTCGGAGCGATTATGTCGAATACGCTACCCCTAGTAGCCCTTATGGCCTTAAGCGGCATTGCGTCTGCGCAATCCTCAGGCGCGATTGCACCGCCCCCGCCGCATCCGAGCCCCGAGATTAAGAGATTGGTAGAAGCATTCTCCGGGACGTGGTCGATCACGCTGAAAATCGAGCCCAATGAGAGTTTGCCCAAGGGTGGCGGGGGAAAGGGCGAGGAAGTGTGGAGGCCCGGACCGGGAGGGCTCTTTTTGATCGAGGATTACCATTCGACGGGCGACGAAGGAGAGATTACTGGCTTGGGTGTCGCATGGTGGGACAACAATGCGCAGAGGTATCAAGTCACCTGGTGCGACAGCGGTAATCCCGACGGCTGCGGAGTCATAAAGCATGGGGCCAAATGGGAAGGCAGCCAAATGGTAGCGATGGATGAATGGCAAAAGGGCGGGAAGAAGGTTGCCTTCAAGGAAGTCTTTTCTGACATCACACCGACTTCCTTCAAACAAACCCTTTATCAGGGCGAATCCGGCGGCGACTTGACGAAGTTTATGTCAATTCTGGCGACGAAGGTAACGGCGAACTCAAGACCGTGATGACCATCCGGGCCACGGCGAAGCGAGTGTGTGCCTACATCTGCAATCAATTGCAGCCGCTAGCCGGACCGGGACCAATGAGTGTAAGGCGATGTTACGCCAATTGACTCTAATGCGTGGAGTTTGAGGTAGAATCGGCGCTCGATGGCGACAAGTTTCTTTAAAGTTGCGGGCCGCTCTACCGTTCCAGGACCATGTCCGGTGTTTGTGCTCGTAGCCGGTGTCTGTTCATTGTTCGCCCAGTCGCGGCCACCAGCTCTCATGTCCGGTTTGGGGCAACATCACCACACGATCTCCACTAAGAGCCCTGAAGCACAGCGTTTCTTCGATCAGGGGCTAACACTAGTTTTCGCTTTCAACCCCGAGGAAGCCGCGAGAGCCTTTCGCGCCGCGGTAGACGAGGTAGTCGGCGCCGAGGCGCGCGAGCTTCAGCTTCGCCTCCTG
>JBBRRL010000491.1:0-2425 GCA_038200775.1 Nitrospirales bacterium | reverse complement strand
TTCCATCCGAGGAAGTCGAAGCCATCGTCTATATGCGTGATGCTGGTCTTCTCCGGGGAGAGTTCCAGTCCTCTGGTCTTCAGAAAGTTGATGACCAGAGGTTCAACTTCATTTTCGAGCAGCTCTTTCGAGCTTGCCGTCACAATAAAGTCGTCGGCATACCGAACCATGTGCACCTTATCGAGTTGTCGAAACCTCTTGCGAAGTTCCAGTTCCAACCCGTCCAGCGCAGTGTTGGCCAACACCGGTGAGATGATTCCGCCCTGCGGAGTTCCCGCTTTGGTCGGCCATAACCTTCGGCCTTCCACGAATCCGGCCTTCAGCCACTTCCGGAGTATCACCTTGTCCATTGGAACATGGGTGAGTAGCCAGTCGTGACTGATGTTATCGAAGCAGCCTCGGATGTCTCCCTCCAATATCCATTGAGCCGAACGCGGCTGGTTGAACAGGATTTGACATTCCATCATCGCATCCTGGGCCGAGCGTTTCGTCCGGAATCCATAGGAGTTGGGGTCCGCCGTACATTCCGCGATTGGTTCCAGTGCGAGCAGATGGAGCGCCTGCATCGCGCGGTCCCTCATCGTTGGAATCCCGAGCGGTCGCATCTTTCCGCTGCTCTTCGGGATGTATACCCGTCTCAGTGGGCGCGGTTGGTACCCGCGCTTTCTAAGCGATAACACTGCTTCGGATTTGGTATCCGGTGTGGACCAGATTGCCCCGTCCACTCCCGGCGTCCATCTACCTTGGTTCTCCGTCACTCGCTTCACCGCCAAGGCTTTGCCGCTGAGCGAGTGGATGAGCAAACGCTGCAACGCTTTCGCTTTGCGTCGTCTGCCCTCCTGCCATGCCTTCACGATACGAACCTGCAAACTCCTCACTCGTCGATGGCAGTCGGACCAGTTGGTGTCCCGCCAATCGAAAGTCGGGCCGGAGCGCGCGTGCGCCCGAAGACGCTCCTCTGCGCAGTTCTCCGTCGAGGCATCGCAGTTGTTCTCGTGAAGAAGGACCGTGCGGAAGTCTGCCCGCTTTCGCGCGGGATGATGTCGGCGCTCCACCTCCTCAACCCCTATCCGCCCCATTACAGGCCGGCATTCGCTTCCTCCGCTCTCCTCTGCCCGCATCCCCGTCAGCCTCCCTCACGGTCGACCTGCCCTTACGGGCGACGATACGGGTTTACCGCGTTCCGCTCGAATGACATGCGCGGTTTAGGCCCCGTCTTTCCGCCGGTGGTCATTGCGTCCATGTGTCCCGAATAAACAGCGGGACAGCCGACCACGTACCTTTTGGTTCAAGCCTGTCAGCATCCTTTGGCTTGGTCCGCTTAACGACGGTTGCAACGATTCGCATCTGCTGGCCCTGCCGCGCAGCCTCGCCCCCGGACTCCATGGGATGCTCGGAATCCCCGCCTTCGGTCTCACGACCATCGGCGGCGCTCTTGCGAACGAGGTTACTTTGTCCCGGCAGCTTCACACCGCGCCGTTGCCAGCGCCGCATGTGCCGGTAGGCTACCGGTGATGGAACACCGGGTTCGCTCAGATTCACCTCCTTTCTTCGAACTATCATTCAGGCGACTCCGCGTCGCACGTTGATGCCACGGTAGGGTTTTTTGGTAACGAGATTGCGCGGCAGTCCCGCCGATGACCACGGCTTACGCCAAGGCACTACGCCAGCTTCCAGCATGCCAACAATCTTGTCGGTGACGATCTGGTACACATCCATGATTGATTCTCCTGTCCCCAAAAAGGGGAATTTTTCCGCCGGCCCTCTCACTCAGGGATGAGGGCGGCGAAAAATTCAGAAACCAATCAGGAATTTTGGAACGTGAAGCCGCAGCGTCCCTGCGGACGCAGGACAGCATTGGTTCGCTGGCCAAGGACGCGCGAAGCGGCGAGCCTCGATTACCGCAGAGGCATTTGCACCTGTGTCCCCCATTGCGTGTATCCCATTTACGATTTGCGCAATCCTCTCCAGTCTGACAACCCTCGAATTGCGACAAACTTTGTCATCTTAGCGCTAAGGGTATGGCATGCTTGATGCTCGATATATCTCATCTGTCAGAACGCGCATCAAAGGCAGGAGACGTCCGACCATGCTCTCGAAAAAGGCGATAATGTTGGTTTTTCTCCACCATTATAAGTGTGGAATGTTGGCGCCCCCGAATAGAGCATTGGCGCACGGCTGGGACCACGACGGCGACGGCAGAAGTCATCAAGGGCACGAAAATGGCCGACACGAGGGCTGGTACAAGCATCATGGTCATGATTGGGATGAGGAGGACGAGGAAGAAGAGCACGAGCACGGATACAGGGGTTATTATCAGCAACCCTATGGAGGTGGCTCTGGATGGAACCGTCCGAACTACGGTTCTAGATGGAATGGATCGATAAACCCCCGGAGTTCCTCGCGTCACCCGGGGGTGATCTGG
>JBBRRL010000490.1:0-2430 GCA_038200775.1 Nitrospirales bacterium | reverse complement strand
GGTAGCCAAACGTAAAATTTGACAACCATAGGTTGAAATGCTCCTGATGGAAACGCCTAGCCCAAAGGTTTGCGGAAGGGGGCGGAGCTGCATAAAGGAGACATGGTCTCCACAGACGTCGCTAGAAAATCTGATGCCATCTTTAGTTGCGGATTCTTGCATCCCATGACCTAACCTCGGAGTTAAGTGGCGCGGCCTTGCCAGTGTACATGGAACTCATCGATTGCCTTTCTCGCTTGCTCGGCGCATTGCGCAGGAAATGTGTGACGATATTTGAGGAACCATGTCCGATCGACCACAAAAACGAGAAGCTGTGACTCTGTGCCGTCGATTGTGTAGACAGCCTTTTTCCCAGGAACGCCATCCTGGGTTATTTCCTCTATCCGCTCAAGGACGGCGGTGGGATGCTGCTGAGTTATCTCCTGCTTTGAACGGTTGTAGGCGACGTCCAACCAACTGGATTCGAGCGAGCGGACAGCTGCAGGGTCCGCGCCTATAAATGACATGCGAGGAGCGGGGTAGACGTAAATTGTCATGGCCACCGGCACTGTGACTTACCATTGTTGTAGCCCGCTGCGATGTCGAGACCGGCGGTGTCGTACTGGACAAGATCTATGCGTTGAAAGCCATCCACCTGGGTGGGAAACACATATCGCGAAGGTTCGTGTTTGAATTCCCCCACAGTCGGAATCGGCACTGGTTGCTTAAGAGGAGATGAATCGGGAAGGCGATTGAGCTGATAGACCGAACAACCCTGCAGCGCTAGGGCCGCGAAAAGCAGTACTGGCAATGCTAGATTCATTGATGCGCGATACTCACCTGATTTCGCTGGCTTGTCAGTTTCTGAACAATGCATCGCTCTCCTGGCAACCCTTCGAGAGCCTAAGACGAACATAAACAGAAACAAGGCTGCGGAAGAAAATCCTACCCCAATGTCTTGCGGAAGGCGCGGGAGGCGATCCAGAGGCAGACGGTGTCGAAGACGATCATGACAATCACGACGATGATTAGCGGCTGCACGGCGGCGGCCCAGCCGGTGAGGATCAGAGGCCGTACCGCATCAATGGCCCAGGTCATCGGATTCAGCCGCGCGAGAGCCGCCATCCATCCGGGCATGGCCGACATGGGCACCAGAGCCGTGCTGAGAAAGATCATCGGGAGGGAGAGAAACCCGAGCATCGAAAAGAAATCGCCATGGCTCTTGACCGAAAAGGCCAGTGCCATGGAAATCGCAGTGAGGCCGACGCCGAATAACAGGCCGACGAGGATGATCACGGCGATGCCGCCGAATCCCGTGACGGGGCGGACACCGAAAAGATACGCGACGCCCAGGATCACGAGGACTTGCAAAGAGGTAATCGTCATGACGAAGACAAAGCGGCTCATGATCACCGACGTGCGAGAAATCGGCGTGGACATCAGCCGCTCAAGAAATCCGTTCTCCTTATCGAAAAGCAGGTCCACCCCGCCCGCGAGGCCGTTGTTCAGAACCGTCATGACGACGACGCCCGCTGCGAGAAAGGCAATGTAGCTCGGCGACTGGACCACTTCGGTATTCGCCGTGCGCTGAAATAGATTCCCGAAGAAGATCAGCCAGAAGACCATCGGTTGAAACAGCGTGAACAGCATGCTGAACTTTTCACGGCTCAAGCGCTTCACCCACCGCCTCGTCAATGCGCCAACTTCCTGCAGATACGCTTCCATTAGATTCCTCTACTCTTCTTTGATGCGGCGCCCGGCATAGGCCATGAAGACGTCATCCAGCCGGGGTCGATGATAATCCACGAACTCGAGGCGGCAGCCATGAGTGGTGACGGCTCCAAGGATCGCGGGCAGGCTTGCTTCGGGCGAGGACACCCGGATGTCGAGGATGTTCTGTTTGGTGGTGACAGCGCGCACTCCGGGAAGGCTTTTCAACGATTGGGCCAGCGCTTCCACTTTCCCCAGATCGCTCTGCGCCAGAGTGAGCGTGACGACATCACCGCCAAGGCTGGACTTCAATTCGCCTGGCGCGCCGACAGCCTTCACCCGGCCGCCATCGATGATCGCGATCCGGTCGCAAAGCTGATCCGCTTCGTCAAGATAGTTCGTGGTCAAAAGTATCGTGATGCCGCGCGCTTTGAGTTCACGGACGTGGGCCCAGATTTTGAGGCGGCTTTCCACGTCCAGCCCCAGGGTCGGCTCATCCATGAATAAAACTTTGGGGGAGGGGATTAATCCACAGGCGATGTCCAGCTTGCGTTTCATGCCGCCGGAATAGTTGCGCGCGACCTCATCCGCCTTGTGCTCAAGCCCAACCAATCCTAGTACCTCTTGAATGCGACCCGCGGCCTCCCCCTTCGGGAGGTGATACAGGCTGGCAAGTAATTCGAGATGCTCCCGCCCCGTCAGGAAGCGATCAATCGCCCGTTCCTGCGGGACATAGCCGAT
>JBBRRL010000489.1:0-2438 GCA_038200775.1 Nitrospirales bacterium | reverse complement strand
GACTTTGTGGACCAATCACTGGATCGACTGCCCAAGATCTTGTTTAATTTATTAACCCTGCTAACGGTGTTTGTACTCGTGCCCATCATGAGCTGGTATTTGCTCCTGGAGAGCCGAGCGATCAAAAAGTTTGTGATCGGGCTTGTGCCCAATCGATATTTCGAAGCCGTCCTCAAGCTCCTCTATCGCGTGGATCAGCATCTCTCGAGGTACCTGGCAGGATTGTTAGTGGATGCCGTTGTGGTCGGTCTTCTGTTGTCAGTTGGATACTCGATGATCGGAGTGCCGTTTGGAATTGCAGTTGGAGTTTCTTCAGGGCTCGTCCACCTCATACCCTATCTCGGGCCGGTTTTTGGCGCTGTTGTGGCCTTCCTCCTCACGGTGTTCGAAACCGGTGTCACGATCAAACTTGTCTATGTGTTGCTCGTTGCCTCCGCGGTGCACCTGTTCGATGCTTTGCTGATCCAGCCGCTGGTTCTGTCCAAGACCGCAGATCTGCATCCACTGGCTGTCCTGATGATCCTCATCATTGGCGGCAACGCTTTTGGAATATGGGGAATGCTTCTCGGCGTTCCGATGTTTTGCGTCGGCCGGATTATTGTCCAGGAGTGCCTCAGCATCTCGCGGCGACACCAGGGACAAATGTTTTAGTACACTGGTCTCACTTCGGTCCGTGTTGCGATTGGGCTAGAGGTCGAACTCGGCCCAGAGGAAGGTATGATCCGATGAGTTGGGCACGCGCCGGGGTTCAATGTCCACTTCTACCTTTGTGCATTTCTCGGCCATGGGCGGCGTCGCCAGAATGTGGTCGAGCCGCCAGCCCTTATTCGCGTCCACGGAGTTCGGCCGCAGATAATCCCAAAATGTGAACTGCTGTTTATCGGGGTAGAGCCGACGAAACACATCTACAAAGCCCCAGGCAGCCGTCTCCTGGTAGGCCCGGCGGACATCCTCATGAAAGCAGACATGCTTGATGTGCTTTTCCGGGCTATGGACGTCAATGGGGTCCGGAGCGACATTCATATCTCCGCACCAAATAGCCGGCTTCTCAGCTGAAAGATGCCGGTCAAAATACGTCCGCAGGCGCTTAAACCATTCAAGCTTATAGGCGTATTTGGGAGATACAATTTTGAAGCCGTTAGGGACGTAGGTGTTGAGGATGGGAATGCCCTTCACAATGACACGCATGATGCGCGCCTCGTCGGTTTCGCCACCGTCATCGAATCCGTAAAATACGTCGTCCGGAGCCGTGCGCGTCATGACGGCTACCCCGTTATAGGACTTCATTCCCCTATAAACGACGTGATACCCGCTCGAGGCGAGTCCCAAGGCTGGAAATTCACTATCTTGGACCTTGGTTTCCTGGAGGCACAGGACTTCCGGCTGATGTTGCTCAAGCCACCCAAGGATCACCGGCAGTCGGATTCTGATTGAATTGATATTAAAGGTGGCGATTTTCACTCACGTTAAGATAACACAGCTCCATCCCGTACGATGTCGTGAAACACAGCCGTAGCGCTAGACAGCCGTATGTTGCTAGTGGCTTAATTTGCATTGTCCCACAAGATATGGTATAGACGCCGATTACCAGACATTTCCCAGAGGAGTCTTATGTATCTAAAACGCTTGGAGATGAACGGATTTAAGTCCTTCTTGGATGCGCGCATTGTCTTTGAGCAGGGCATTACCGCCGTTGTAGGGCCGAACGGAAGCGGGAAGAGCAATATTCTGGACGCCGTTCTGTGGGTGCTTGGGGAGCAGAGCACGAAGACTTTGCGCAGCGAGCGTATGGAAGACGTCATTTTTAATGGGACGGAATCGCGCAAGCCGCAAGGCATGGTTGAAGTGTCCTTGATCCTCGGGGATGTGGACCGGGAAGAACCCGCGAGCGAACACATGAGGTCGTCTTTTCCTTATTCGCTTGGCGAGTGCCAAGAGGTCATGGTGACACGGCGGTTGTTTCGCGACGGGGCAAGCGAGTATTTCATCAATCAAGTTCCCTGCCGGCTGAAAGACTTGCGCGCACTATTGCTGGATACCCGGGCCGGCAGCAAAGGGCACACGGTCATCGAACAGGGCATGATCGACCGTATTCTGAAAGCTTCACCGATTGAACGCCGGGAGCTCATTGAAGAAACTGCAGGGATCATTCGTTATAAGAAGCAAAAGGGTGAAGCGTTACGGAAACTTGAGGCGACCAACCAAAATCTTTTGCGCGTGCGGGACATTGTGAATGAAGTGAAACGGCAATTGATCAGTCTTGAGCGCCAGGCAAAGACCGCCGAAGCGTACCGAGCGCTGAAACAAGAAGTTCGGGTTCTTGAACTGATGGTGTTGGTCAATGACTATCAGAACATATTGAGCGACCGTCGCGATTCCGTGAGCCTTCTCTCTGAACTAAGCGAACGAGAGAACGCCGAAGAGGCGGCGGCCGCTCG
>JBBRRL010000488.1:0-2454 GCA_038200775.1 Nitrospirales bacterium | reverse complement strand
CGTGAAACAGGTAGTTATAAGATGCCGACTTCGGGACGAAGAGTCCGGACCCTTGGTCGAAGAGGTGTGGCTCGAGCACCGTTCGTTTACTACCGCGCAACGGAAAAGGCATAACGCTGTGACGCAACCGAAAGAAGAGCTCTTCCCGAAGAAGGCGATTCGCCGCTTCGATGTATTCGCCGAGTACACCCGGCAGGAACGGCTCAAAAAGGGTGAGCCCGAAGATGTGGCCGCGGGCTATGGCATCTGCCTGGCCAAGGTCGTCGCCTCCCGGAAGTTCGGGGCGAAGCCCAAAGAGAGCGGTGCGGCGAAGCACTATCCGGAAGGCGAGAAGTTCCGGTACCTGGATGATGAAGAGCAAACGGACCAGGTCTTTGACATCGACATCGTGCTGCGGATGGGTCGCGACTTTTATACGGACGTGTTCGTGCCGGCTATCGAGAAGGCGCGGGACGATGGCAAATCCTATGAAGATATCCGTGACGAGATTCGTGCGGATTGGTAGCCAAAGAAAACGAAACGGTAGCGTCCGCTTACTCGCCTTCTCGTCTGCTTGTCAGGAGAACAAACAAGAGGCTCAGATTTCGACGTGATTTCTTCAGAAATGAATAGGTGCCGGCTCATCCGACTGTGCTATATGGTGGGATGGCTCCTTCGGTTTTATCCAGACGTGGTCTTGAGATTACCCCCCGGTCTCTCTCGGGCCCGCCTGAGCCCGCCGAAGGAGCCTTTCCTACTATAGCCGGGATCCAATCAACGCCCATGGGGTTCAGCCGTCAATGCGCCAGGCGTTCTCACTTTTTAGTGGGCACGTGCAACGATCATAGAAAACGCTCCAAGTCCGCACCTGGAGCGTTTCTGATCCTTGCGAGGGCCGTTAGCTGGCGGGAGCGGCCGCCTTCCACGAATCCTTCAGCGCCTTCGTCGTGTCTTTCGGCGCTTCGGCATCAACCTCATGCCCGTCGTTGGCAAGTTCACTCACCACGACATCGGCAATGGAACGACTGATCTTTT
Source organism: Nitrospirales bacterium (assembly GCA_038200775.1). GTDB lineage: Bacteria > Nitrospirota > Nitrospiria > Nitrospirales > NS-4 > NS-11. The sequence continues at coordinate 1,440 of JBBRRL010000488.1, read as the reverse complement.
GAATGGCTGCCGCGTAATCGGTCAGGTTTTTCATTGCGAGATCGGCGGCAGGTTGGTTGCCGAGCGCGCTGGCGGTCGCGTGAAACATGCCATAGCTGATAGCGGCTAAACTCATGGCGGTGTAGTCATCGCGCAGTGCTTTAGAGATCGATTCTGTGCGCATCATGTCGATCAGACCGGCGACCTTGCCTAAGAATGCGGAACCGACCGAAATAACGGGATTTCCTGCCGTGCTGCCAATGTCAGATTGCATCTTCCGCAATTCGTCTAAATGGCTGCTGGCGGTGTCGTGGAATTCTTTGACTAATGGGCCAGCGTCGGGATTGCCCTCGGTCAGCTTCAGCTGATGATTGAGGGCGTTGTGGATATGGGTCTCAAGCGCAATCAGGTCGCCGAAATAATCAGCGATCGTGTTTTGGCTCTTTGTCTGGGCATCGGCCATGATGTCTCCGTTTCGTATATCGACATTCGGGAGCTTTCCCACGAGGACAATTGCACGCCAAGTGCCACCGAACGCTCATTTCGAGCACGATGGACGGACTTCAAAGTCATGCTTCTTGAATCACGACAACTAATTCCTTGCCCCGCAATTCCAATAGCTGCTCGATCTCTTCGCCGCTCATGTAGTGCTCCAGCTTCAATGCGCCGCACTCTCCCTCTCCACCTGAAAAGGTGATCGGGTTGCCGTTGGTGGGAATGGCGGCGCGAAAAGCGAGCGGTTCAGGCTGCTTCATCGTCTTCCTTGAGATACACGCATTTCACCGGCCATCCGAGGTCTTCAACCCGCCGACAATCAATATGAGCATCGAGAGGCAGTTCAGGATGCACCGCGCAGATGCGGGACCAGAACTCCTTGGAATACCGCGCGGATGAGCATTTTGAACTGTTGAACAGGCCCTTTTTGAAATCCATCGTGTAGAAATCCGATCGTCCATCGTCGCGGGCGATCCAGCCAAAAACAGAGAATGTATCGTCGTATTCGACGTACCGGTCCCAAGTGACCTCGGGAAAGAGATTCAAGTACGTCGTGATCTGCTCGGAATGTTCGGTCATGCACCTCCTAAATAGGTAAATGTCTTATTGATGGATTCTCGAATCGACCACTCGGTGCAGTGCAAAAGGGCCTGTATCTCGCTCCACTGCATTTCCTCAACAATAAGCAGATAAATACAAAGCCGCTCTCTCAAGGACAAATCACGCAGCTTCATAGGAACGTACTCTCCGACCAAACAGGTTGCCACCGAGGCGTAGAGCATCTGACGACAGGCGCGTTCGACCTCATGACCATATTGATCATTCCAGCGATACCCCATACCCTGAATCACTTGGGTAATGTCGGCGCTGCCAATCAGTGGAGCCTCGAACCAGTCGTTAGACCAATGCAGAAACGGGTCCCGCTGGGCCTGATCGAGCAGCGACAGCGCGTGCACCATCCGCTCG
>JBBRRL010000487.1:0-2498 GCA_038200775.1 Nitrospirales bacterium | reverse complement strand
GGTCGCGACCAATGACTGCCACTATCTGAAGAAAGAGGACGCGAAGGTTCATGATATCCTGCTGTGCCTGCAGACTGGCAAGACCGTCAGTGATCCACACCGCATGCGCTTCAGCACCGATCAGCTGTACGTCAAGTCTCAGGCGGAAATGCTGGCGGCGTTTCACGAATGGCCCGAGGCCGTGTACAATACGACCCGCGTCGCGGAGATGTGCGAGCTGTCCTTTACCTTTGGGACTGCCCACCTGCCGCAGTACCGAGTGCCGGAAGGCGACACGCGGGAGACCTATCTTGACAAGCTGGCCTTGAAGGGGCTCTCAGACCGTCTCCGGGAGCGCCCGTCGTCGATTCCTCACGCACAGTACCAACAACGGCTCCGTGACGAGCTGACCATCATTACTTCCATGGGATTTGCCGGATATTTTTTGATTGTGTGGGACATCATTAATTTTGCGCGCGGCCGCCGCATCCCCGTCGGCCCCGGGCGCGGCTCAGCTGCAGGGAGCCTTGTCGCGTACGCTCTGCGCATCACGGACCTCGACCCCCTCGTCTATGGGCTGCTTTTTGAGCGGTTTCTAAATCCCGAGCGGGTGTCCCTGCCGGACATCGACATGGACTTCTGCATGGACCGGCGTCAGGAAGTGATCAATTACGTGGTCGATAAGTATGGCAAAGATTATGTCTGCCAAATCATTACCTTTGGGACGATGAAAGCCAGGGCCGCTATCCGGGACGTTGGACGAGTGCTGGAAATGCCGTATGCGGACGTCGACCGGATAGCAAAGCTGGTTCCCGATCAGTTGAACATCACCCTGACTGATGCCCTGGAAGCCGAACCGCGTCTTAGAGAAATCGTGGAGAGCGATCCAAAGGTCCGAACCGTATTTGAGACCGCGCGCGCCCTGGAAAACTCGCCACGCCATGCCTCGACGCATGCCGCAGGCGTCGTGATCTCACATGAGCCGCTGACCAGCCACATACCGCTGTTTAAAGGCTCGAAGGACACGGACGAGGTCGTCTCCCAGTTTCCCATGGGGGATGTGGAGAAGATCGGCCTCGTGAAGTTTGATTTTCTGGGACTCAAGACTCTGACCATGATCGCGCACGCAGAGCGCCTGATCGATGCCCGCGGAGACGCCTGCGATTTCTCCATGGGTACGATACCCCTTGACGCGCCGGCGGCGTTCGCGATGCTGTCCTTGGGCAAGACCGCAGGGGTCTTTCAGTTGGAAAGCCCAGGCATGCGAGACCTCCTCACAGGCCTTCGCCCTGACCGCTTCGAGGAGATCATTGCCATCATTGCCCTCTATCGGCCCGGTCCCATGGATCTGATTCCCGACTTTATCAAGCGTAAACAGGGAAAGATTCCCATCACCTACGAAGTGCCGGCCCTCGAAGAGCTTCTGGCCGAGACCTACGGCGTGATCGTCTATCAGGAGCAGGTCATGGCGATCGCCAACAAGGTCGCCGGCTTCTCGCTAGGTCAAGCGGATATCCTGCGGCGCGCGATGGGCAAGAAGAAACCGGAGGAGATGGACAAGCTCCGTACAAAGTTCCTCGAAGGCGCGAAGGCACGAGGCATCTCGGACAAGAAATCCGAAAAACTATTCGATTTGATCCAAAAATTTGCGGGATACGGCTTCAACAAATCCCACGCGGCGGCATACGCCATGGTCACCTACCAGACAGCCTATCTCAAGGCCCATCATCCCCGTGAATTCATGGCCGCCTTGCTGACGAGCGAGATGGGAAACACCGACAAGGTGGTCCGTTACATTAATGAGTGTCGCGACCTCGGCATACAAGTGCTGCCTCCAGACGTCAATGAAAGTGAAAAAGATTTTTCAGTGTCAGTCGATGCGATTCGGTTCGGATTGGCAGCCATAAAAAACGTCGGCGAGGGGCCGATTGAAACGATTCTGGAGGCACGGAGAGCCGGCGGTCCGTTCATCTCCTTTAGCGACTTCTGCCACCGGGTGGACATGCGGAAGCTCACGAAGCGCGCAGTGGAATGTCTCATCAAAGTCGGTGCCTTTGATTCCACGGGCGCCCGGCGGGCCCAACTCGCGGAGGTGCTGGACCAAACCGTCGATCAGGGCTTGGCGGCTCAACGCGCGATTTCACAAGGGCAGACCAGTATCTTTGGGGCCCTCGACAACGACGACGAGACAGCGAGCCGCCCATTTCCGATCCAGGACAGCGTGCCCGCAGTGCCGGAATGGAACGAAGATCAGCGCTTGGCGTATGAGAAAGAGCTGATTGGATTCTATATTACGAGCCATCCGCTCTCTCGATACACCGAGGCCACAGCCCGCTATTCGAACTGCCGCAGCGATTGTCTCAATGAAGTGGCGGATGCCAAGGAAGTCAAGCTCTGCGGGATCATCGGTACCATTAAGCGCACGTTAACCAGAAAGGGTGATCAGATGGCCTACTTCACCCTAGAGGATTTCCATGGCACGGCTGAAGTCATCGTCTTCCCGGACCTCTATCAGACGG
>JBBRRL010000486.1:0-2503 GCA_038200775.1 Nitrospirales bacterium | reverse complement strand
TGCTTTAACTGTTCAAACAGATCAGGCATGGGGCCTCCTATATTTAGCACGATGAGATTCAGCCTGCAGGGCCGACGACGCAGTGGCACAAACTCAATGGAAATGCCGCGAGCAGCTACTCAGCCGCTGACTTCAAAGGTGATCTTAGCATTGATGCGGTATTGCACAATCTTGTTCCCTTGAACATCAGCCTGAAGATTCTTCACGTAGATCGATTTGATGCCTTTCACAGACTTGGCTGCATCGTTAACCGCACGATCGGCGGCGTCCTCCCAGCTCTTTTCCGATTCCGACAACACTTCGATGACTTTGTGAATTGCCACAAATAATCCCCTTTCTGCTCAGCCTTCGCGAACATATTATCCTCCAGGGGCGTCCTTCGACAACTCGTAGGCCCGCAACTGCCAGTTTGCTACCGAACGGGAGGATCCGCTTCCCGCGACCTAACCGAGGTGAACCCGCTGCTCGGCTCAGGTTCCGTATCACACTCAAGAGCGAATGGGGGAGCGCCCCAGACCAGGGCCACTAAAAAGGTATTCCTTTCGGGCGCCTCAAAACTCGGAGTCGCCGCCGTTCAGGATCAGCAGCTTACAGCGGCAAAAAGAAGACCCTTTCAGGAGGGCCACAAGAGGCGAGGAACTTACCGGAACGAGTATCAGGCTAGCCTGCAGCCAAAACGCCCCAAATCAATAGAGGATTCGGCGGCAGCGGATAGTGAGGATAATCGCCTCGATTTCACAAGTTAACTTGTAGCCCGTCTCCGACACAAACGAATCGTCGGGTATTTAGAGAGCTACTTAGAGATGATATCTGGTGGGGGAGGAAGATTGCGGTGTTTGAGCCACTCTAAGCTGATGTTCTGGCTTCCGTTGTTCTTCGGCAGCTTATCCAGGTCGGGCATAAAGATTTGCAGACCAGCTTCGGGAGTCATGCGGGTGTAGCCGTTCACCAATTGCTTTTGATAGTTGTTGAGATCCAGATCAAACCACGCGTCATTCGAAAGATCCACCATGATGAGATCCACGTGATGCATCGTCAGTTTTCCGAAATCGATGGTACCGTCGTTTAGCCGCAGAAAGTTTCTCCATTGTTCGACGCGGGTCACAGTGTCTTCAGCATTTCCGTAGACTTCTTCGATATCAGGAGTGACGACGCGCACTTTGGTTAATTGTCCATGAATATGAGGCGGTGGAAGCAGTTTGAGGGTGTCGAAAAAGATGTCGTTGCCGGAGACTTCAATGCCCGGGATGCCCTTGGGATGGAATAGATCTGAGACACTGACGTGCAATCCACCGAGAAGTCCCTTTAAAGGAATTTTTAGAACCGAGAGTTTGGTGACATGCACTTGAATTCGGTTGTCGGGGGTTGCAGCGACGCGGCCGAGCAATTCGACCGGCAGTGAAATGACCTTGCGCAAAGTTCCCTTGAGCTTTATCTGGTCGCCGTCGGCAAGAATCGTAATGTTTCTTAGCGGCGAGTCTGCCACGCCTCCCGCATTGAGGAAGTTGCCGATATCTCCGATATTGGCACGGATCACGCCAGTTTTAACTTCGAGAAAAAAAGACTCGGGATCATCGAATGTTGGATTCACGACACGATTAGTGCGCACCATCTTCCCGCGCAGCCCGCGAACGTAAATGCGAAAGTCTGGTCCTTTTCGCAGCATCAGGTTATGGGCATACACGGCGGTGGGAGCGGACTCGGGGGTGGCGGGGGTTACGGCTGTGGGGGTCCGTGTACCTAAAGGGGTGAGCGAAGCCGCAGGACCCTTGGCTCGTGTTGATAATGCCAGATGCCAGAACAGCAATACCAACAACAAAGTAGCAACCGCTATGGGAACCGCGAGGCGAGCACGCATAAAGATTCATTCTATGGGAACGATGGTTTTGCAAATAATTGACCGGCGACCCAGGATGAACGGTCACTCGCTAATCCCAGTGCTCACTCCGAGTCATGGGATGTTAGTCCGAGCAGCCATCCCCCGAAGCCGACTCAATTAAGAGGCCAGCTTGTGCACACCAACTTGGAAATGGCACTCACTTAGGCTGCTGCATAAAAAGCCGCCATTGTTTCGAAACATTGCAATACACCAACAATCAGCTCGGTCCGTTCCTATGGTGTGGGGAACCGTGCCGCAGGGTCAGCCAGAACAGGCCAATTGCATTGCCAGGAGTAGCCAAGCTAAAAAGTCGCGCCCAGAATGCCCCACAGAAGGTTTTAAAGTGGTGTGGACTGAATCCGCGGGGGGAAAGAGGGCTCTAGGACAAGAAAACTGGCTTACTCAGACCGGCACGCCAATTCATCGGAGTGGAAGAAATATTCGCTGACTACAAACTCGTAGACTGGCCAATCGGGCAGTTGGGACAAAAGACCACAAGCGCCATTTTCCGGAACCCGGCTACCGGAGAGTGGACGCCGGGGCGCGCTGAGTTGCATGAAGAAATCATCCATCGCCTGCTTGCGCGAAAGCAGTCCAAGAAAGAACCTGAGATTTGGGTTTTGG
>JBBRRL010000485.1:0-2506 GCA_038200775.1 Nitrospirales bacterium | reverse complement strand
TCGGACCCAGCGCACGGTACCCGCTGCTCAATCATGTTTCTTAACGATTAGACCCTTCCACTTCGATCGACGTCTGCTCGCACCAGCCCTAGCTGAGCTCCTTCGCGTTAGATTGTATCCCAATCACCATGCAGAATCGTATCGCTACCCTCTTCTTAATCGGCATTAGTCTAAGCTTCGTTGCGTGCTCCGATCACTCCCACTCGTCGCCGGCCGACAGTCCAAACGTATTGACTGTGCAAAAGGCTGCCCTCCCTTTTGATCGAAGCATCACAGTTGGCGATGCTTTCAAGCGGTACGAGTACATTCGCAATGTAAGATGGACAGAAGCGGCCGTGATGGGACGAAAGTTTATTGATGTGACCGGCGACCTGGATGCAGATCGCCTTTTCTCAGACTTGCTTAAGCAAACCCACGTGCCCGAGATCGAGTTTGCCAGGACCCACAACCTACAAGAGATAGAGAAGCAATGGAAACCAAAGCTGTCACACATGAAGTTAAGCTGTCGCTTTAGAGTCGACGCCGATGGCTCCGTTCAACCCACCGGTGCGCATTTCCAGGAGAAAGGACACGGACCGTGGTACCTTTACGGGAACGATGTGAACGCCGTTGTTCGAATGGTGTATTATGGGTCTATGCCTTTGTTCATTCTGGATGGATTCGTTCATCCTTCGGATGGCCTTCCGTGAACCCGGAATCAGAGGAATCGCCCCACAACGTCTTAACCGGCGACGCGGATAACCGCTCCGCTTTGAAGCCTCCGCTTTCCTTGATGAAAACACTTCCATTGCAGTTTAGGCTCGCTCTCACCATCCCTCGCTGATCTTATTGATTCACTCATGCTACTCGTTCACCCTTCGGGCTTCCCGTCTATGTCACGGTTTGGCAGTCCGCTCCATTCTCGTTCGACGTAACTCGAGTTTGCTATGAACTGGGAGGCAATTGCAGCACTAGGACAAGTTTTTGGCGCTGTCGCGGTGGTCGTTACGTCGCTCGGGAGGTCCGACAGAACGGACGATCTCTTTCGATTTCCGCGCTACGAGATACTACAGCACAGTGGAACCACTGGAGTGAAATGATCGCAACGTCGGCGGACCTGGCGGAGATTGTTGCCAAAGGGAATAAGTCATTCGACGACCTGTCGGAAAGCGAATCGTTAAGGTATGGCGCTTTTGTCCAAGCGTTCTTCGATATCGTCGACAGCTATAGATCTCTCGTGATCGATTACGGCATGGACAGGGATTTGACCGTGTTGACCAAGATCGTCTCGCGTCGAATTGAGATTCCTGGATTCAAGGCCTGGTGGACGGCAAACACCGCTGACTATGCTGATAACTTCGTATCCTGGATAGAGGCTGTTCGGCATGATGCCTAACAATCGCATGCAGCCGCCGCGCCATTTGGTGGACGGCTGATCGCAAGGCGTATGCACCAGTACGATACGCTCTGCCTCTGCCCGCCACGAACCCGGTGATCTAAGTCTCGATAAGGGCCATAATCCAAGCAATGAGTCGAAGCATGAACTTCTCCTGGAAGGCTCTGATCCTGGCGCCTTTGCCCATCCCTCTTGTCTTCGGCGCTCTATTCGCGATCTCGTTCCCGGGAGGATACCCTTTCGCCTCATTCTTGTTCTTCTCCGCTTTGGGAAGTGTTCTCTCCTATGGGACCACCATATTTCTTTTCTTGCCCTGCTTGTTCCTGGTCTCCCGGTTCACCCCACTGACGGCGAGCCTGACCGGCCTCCTCGGAACGGCGCTTGGGGTGCTCGTCTACGCTCCTGTCATCTGGACATCATACCACGCCAGTGGCGACGATTCGGGACCGCCGCAAATCACCTTCGGGGAATATTTACGACAGCACGCGTTTGACTGGGACTTCTGGGTCCTTCTGGTGGCGGGGCTGGTAACGGCGGTGCTCTACTGGTTTCTGGCCAATCGACCGGCTCGCAAAAACGATCAACCCACCGCGTGACGATTGAGCAGCCAACAGCGATGGCACATCATTTACCTTACTCTCCAGCGCGTCTGAGATGGGTTGGCGTCCGGCCTCGGACACTTCTTCTGTAGGGCCGGGTCGCTGACCCCGCCGGGGTTGCGTTCAATTTGCAGCTGACGCGAAACGACGCTCACGCGGGGGCAGCGACCCCGCCCTACAGTTTCTGCGCGCGCGAACACCAGCTCCCCGTAGCGGCGGTCTACGGCCGCCGACGCACGTCCAAATGACATCGCCCGCTCCCGCAGCCACCATTCGGCGGTCATAGGCCGCCGCTACAGCAGATTCGCGAAATGCGCATCCTTGCCAGCTTTGCCCGCTTCTGCCATCCTCCTCATCGAATGCGATGTTTCCTCCAGTCCTACTCAACACAGCGCGGATCATCCGGAATTTTCCTGTAAAAAAGGCGGTATAAAACCCGCCTACTTTCATTCGATGACAGAGCGCTTCACATCAGGAGCAAAGCCGTGGTTTTTTGGAGCTGCGGCTCTTGGACTCACTTTCGTTGGTTGGC
>JBBRRL010000484.1:0-2508 GCA_038200775.1 Nitrospirales bacterium | reverse complement strand
GGGACATTGGCTACAGTTGGTTCTGGGCGACAAATTTCGGGTTCATTTCCTCAAAGATGTTTATTATGGGAGCCATATTGACTCGACCTTTGTGGCCTTACGCCCCGGCTTGATCCTCGCTAATCCTGCTCGCGTCAATGAGGACACCCTGCCCAAAATCCTGAAGCAATGGAAAGTCATTTACAGCCCGCCGATGGAAAAAACCGGCAGATATGATGCAGACTATCTGTCCAAATGCATTGGTAGTGACTGGATCGATATGAATGCATTCAGCATCAATCCGAATCTGGTTGTGATCGATCGAGATCAGACGGCCCTCATAAAACTCTTGGAGAGGGAGGGTCTTGATGTCATCCCTCTAAAATTGCGGCACTCCAAAATGTTGGGCGGTGGGTTCCATTGCGTTACCTTAGACATCCGCCGAACAGGAACGCTCCAGCGATACTTCGATTGAACACACTCCCACGACTTGGAGTGGCGAGCGGCGACCGATTCGATATTCCATTCGAGAGGACAGTCCGCGGCGCAAACCAGCCACGATCGACTCTGCATGATCATTCGCGACCCTGAAAAGAATTTCGAAGAGCTGTGGGAGACCTTTCACAACAGGTATCCATTTTTCGAATTGAGGAATGTCGATTGGAGGAAGCAGTATGATAACTACAGACCCAAAGTCACAGGGGAGACCAGTGATCATGAACTCTTCGATATCTTCTGCCAGATGCTCGGCCCGCTGGACGACGGGCATGTCGAGTTGGTCGCCAAAATAGGCGAGGATCGGAAGAAACGATACTTCAACCCAGAGAAAACACCACGATTCTGGCAGGAATTCACAAAGCAACAGATCAAGGAGCTCTTCAAGACGACCGGGAAGACTCTGGTCGCCAATGGTTTCGGGCAGTCTACAGAGACCGAGGCGTGGATGCTTCACTACTGCAGGTCGCGGAGATTTGGCTATATTCGGATTCTCGAGCTGGAAGGCGTCAAGAAGCAGAGATTGACTGCCGCTCTGGATCAGATTTCCCGTGACTTCAAAGACCTGGTAGGCTTCATCATCGATATCCGTGACTGCCCCGGCGGAGACGATAGTACGGCAATCACGATCATCAATCGGTTTTGCGACCGCAGGCGAATTGCCTTCCACAGGAAGACGAAGACCGGCCCAGGCGAAGATGACTTTAAACCCCTGGAGACTTGGCACATCGAACCGCAAGGCGACGCACAATTCACCGGGCCGATCGCGCTCTTGACGTGTGATTCTGTTTTCAGCGGTGGCGAGGCCTTTGCGCTGGCGATCAGGCAGCTGCCTCACGTCACGATCATCGGTGATCATACTAACGGCATATTCTCCTATCAACTCGAGAAGAAACTCCCCAACGGCTGGCGGTACTGTTTGTCGTACCAGATATACTTTTCGGCCGATATGGTGTGCTACGAAGGCAAAGGCGTGCCCGCCGACATCGAGCTATTCAACACGAAGGCCGATATTGACGACGGTGTCGATCTGTTGATTACCCGCGCACTTGAAGTGCTGATGTCCAAGGAAACGGGAGCGGCGGATGAGAGATGATTGATTGCGCGTGCTTCGTGTGTTCCGCTGAGTGCCGGTCCCAGAGTTTACGAGCATGTGAGGAAAAGTCTTGGCAGTAATTTTTGTAACAACCACATTCGTGGTTTTCCTTGTGCTGACGTTCGTGGCGTGGAGGCGATACCTTTGGGCGGCTGAGAAGGTGCCGCCAGCGGACACCTGCCCATACAGCTTGACGGATGTCTTCGGCGACCGCCACCTCGTGAACGTACCGCATCAGAAAGGAATCCGTTGGCTCACAGAGGTCTTCAGCCGCTCCGCCGAGAAGTTTCCGCATCTCACGGCTTTACAAATTCCACACACCGGAGAGTCCCTGACCTACGCTGAGCTTGACGCGCGAGCGGAAAACATAGCAGCGGCTCTTTCTCCCTTCCTCACAGGCCCGGACCAGGTCGTAGCCGTGGCCATGTCGCAGGACAACTGGCAAATCGTGGCCTCTCACCTCGGCATTCTCAAGGCTGGCGGCACTTTGATGTTCCTCGATACCACCTTGCCCGACGCCCTGATCACCCACATGCTCAACGACGCACAGCCGGTGGTCATTCTCACGCGGGGGCAAGACAAGTTCCGCGACCTGCCGACGCTCGACGTCCTGACGTTGCCGGAGAGGATGCCCAGAAGAGAACCGCCGCCTTGGCTGGACGATCCCACGCAGCGCCTTGCGACCATTTTTTACACGAGTGGAACGACTGGGATGCCCAGGGGCGTGGAGTGCCCGCACGCAGGTTACGTGAACCTGGCTCTGAGCTACGCCGATTACTTCGATCTCCTTCCGGGCATGGACGCGACCTCGCTCACTTCGTCGCTGGGCTACGACGGCAGCATCTCCGAGATGTACAGTGCCTGGGTGTCGGGCTGCGCTGTCGTTATGCTGACCAAGGAGCAGATCCGGTCCGGCCCCGACCTCGTCCCCGTCCTCC
>JBBRRL010000483.1:0-2521 GCA_038200775.1 Nitrospirales bacterium | reverse complement strand
GCAATGGCGCAAAGATGCAGGAAGCGCATCACGTCTTCTGGAGAGGGGAAGGCCTCGGGAGTAGTTCCACCAGTTCGAATTTTCGCGCAATTTCCGTCCTCGACAAGGGCCACCATCAGCTCCGTCGAGCCGGCCCCATGCGTGATTTCGAAAAACGTAGGCAGATCGATCGGAATCTTGGCCGAAATTTGCCGGATGGCCTCCACTGAATCGGCTTTCAGTTCAATGGACTCGATCAGGCCGGGCTGCTGCCCCTGGAATTCGCGGATTCGCCTCAGGTCTTCATCGATATTCTTTCCGGCCAGCACGCTGAGCGGCACCCCTGCGCCTTTCAATTCACTGAGACGGGCGGCCGGGACGATGAACCTCCCCAGCATCCACCCGAATTCACTTTCACGATAACGCTTGAAATTGGACAGAGCCGTTCCAAAATCCAGACTCGCGGGTGGAAACAGTCCGGCATAGTCGATCAGCTCGGTCAATAAACTTCGGACAGAACGATACATGCAAGCAGCCTTCCTGAGTATATTTGATTGCATGCGAAAGCTCTCTTCTAACGGCTGTGTCCCTGTGTTCGCAGCGCTTCTCCTGAACGGCCAGGAGCCCATGCCTGACAATCCGTCCACTCTGATTCAGTAAGGCGCGGATCAGAAAGAGGCTTTGCGCATCCGGGAAGGAATCTATCAAGCCATCGGATTCGGGCAGTACCTTCCTGGGGACAACCAGCGCTGGCAATGTAGTCATCGATACCCCCATGCCGGGGCCCGCCCAGCGGCATCTTAAATTGCTGAAAGCGTTCAATAGCGGACCTGTGAAATACATCATCCTGACGCATCGTCACGGCGATCACACGGGCGGCGTTAGTTTATGGAAGCAGCCTGGGACGCAAGTCATCGCCCAGAAACATCACACCGAGCTCGTCGATTATCAAACGCGGTTGGGCAGCTTCTTCGCCACGCGCAATGCCGCCCAATTCGGCTTCGACCTTTCTAAAGCGCGCTTGGCGGCGGCGAAGCAGACGGCCCCGTTGAGCCCGAGATCCTGTTCGACGACAAATATCAATTTGTTCTGGGTGGCGTTCGCTTCGAGATCTATCACATCCCCGGAGAAACGCCCGATCACCTGACCGTCTGGATACCGCAATACAAGGCCGCCTTCATCGGTGACAATTATTATGAGTCGTTTCCGAACCTCTACACTTTGCGGGGAACCCAACCGCGCTGGCCATTGGACTATGTCACTTCGTTGAATCGGGTGCTGGCATTGAAGCCCGAGATCGCGCTCCCCAGCCACGGCCGCGCGATACAAGGCAATCCGGAAATCAGTCGCCGGCTGACGCAGTATCGGGATGTAATTCTGTACGTGCACGACGCGGTACTCGCCGGAATGAACCAGGGTAAGGAATGAACCAGGGTAAGGACGTCTACACACTCATGCGCGAGACTCATTTGCCGGAAGCTCTGAACGTGGGCGAAAGCTACGGAAAGCTAACTTGGTCTGTGCGAGGTATCTGTGAAGGCTATGCCGGATGGTTCGACATGAATCCGGCGACGATGTACGAAGTTCCAGCCTCGGCGGTCTACGCGGACATAACGCGCCTGGCAGGGGAGGCGCGTCTGAAAGCTTTAACTGCATTGCGGGAGCGTTGCCGCAACACCAACGAGCGCGGGTGGCTGGATTACAGCATTCGGCTCACCTACCTTCGTCCGCACGAGGCATCGGTTCACTAACAGGAGCCGAGACCGCGACCGAATCGGGCTGCCGGAGCCTTACCAGCAGCCTGCTGAGCGAGGATGCTAACGTGATCGGAGAGGGATGTTCTGTTGAGATTCCTGGTGCAGGCGTGGCACTCACTTCCATGGTTGGCACAATCCTGACGTATATGGTTCTGACGGCTACAGCGGCCGATGCGCTGGCTGGGTCGGACATTACCAGGCAGTCCAGAAAAGCTTATGAAGAGGGCCTGCGTTGGGAGTCGGCTCAGCCCGAGAAGGCCATCCAGGCATTCTCGCAGGCTATCCAGGCTTCGGCTGAAAACTGGGAGCCGTACGCGCATCGGGCCAAACTTCGCATGAGGCGTGGGGATTTCGCGCACGCTCTGGAAGACCTGAATAACGTGATTCGACTGCAGCCGGAAGATGGCGTGGCCTACCGCTTGCGAGGCGACGTTTACCGCCAGTCTAACCAGCACGAGCGCGCTGTGGCGGACTATGATCGCGCGGAGTCGCTGCACATCGACACCCCCGTGCTTTATAACTCGCGCGCGGCAGCCTATGCGGCTCTCGCCAATCATCAAAAGGCGGTGGATGACTACACGCACGGGATTCGCCTCCGCTTGGATGATCCCGTTCCAATCAAGGAGCGGGGCGACGTCTATACGAGCACAGGACGCTTCAGTGCTGCCATCGACGACTATGATCAGAGCATCAGTCTCAAAGCGGATTACCCTGACGCCTACCTGGGGCGGGGTTTTGCAAAGGGGCAGATTGGCGATTTTGTGGGTGCCATAGCCGATCTGGAT
>JBBRRL010000482.1:0-2540 GCA_038200775.1 Nitrospirales bacterium | reverse complement strand
CTCGCAAGGAATCGGCTGCACGAGGAACTGTACTGCCAATCCTATCCACGGGGAGCATGGCGCATCTCCCTGACCGTCAAACCAGAGGCAGAAATCCCCATAACTCCGCACAATCCGGGTCTCCCCGATCGCAGTGATCATCACTTCTCCGATTGCTCTCTGCTCATCGCGGAACAGGAGTCCGTCTTGCCATACGTGCCAGTCACTTGCTTGGTTGAGCCGACCGTCTGACAGATCAGTTCGAATTTCCTGCAAACAGCTGTCTATCCGGCGGTTCGCTCGGACACGACCACTGTCGTAAAATGTGAGCTCTTGGCGGTACAACTCGAGCCAACCCAGCAATGCACAGAGACGATAGACCGTGCTTATAAGCCGGTACTTGAGAAAATGGGAATCATCGTGCCGATTGCTTCGCAGGTAATCGTCAGCCGCCCTCAGGAAGTCGGGATGTAGACACCGTGGCGGATATTCATCGCAAAGTTCGATCAGCCTGCTGGCAAGCTCAATCGCGGTAAGCAGCAGCGGGTCCCTGTATCGACGGTGGACGCTCAGCACCGCCTCCCGTGATTTCCATCGCTCGAACCCCCGTGCATAAAAGTAGTCCTTGAGTAACGACGCGATTAGATTGCCGATGACTGTAACAAGAGTTCCGACGACGCTTAAACCGAGGATATCACGGAGGGTGAGTCCCAACATGACTGCCTGCTCCTTTGGTAGCGCTCATCCGCCGCGTAGGTAATTGTCAACACAGTAAGCTGTTGTAACACGACCGGACCAAGATAAACAGATGCACAGTCCGATCCTAGAGATCGCCGGATGTGGTTGGTGCCCACATGGTGCTTCGCATCTTGTCGAGCTATCTGAATGGCACATAATTGGTATTCTGTGCCCCACACCCACTTCCCCTGTCAGACAAATCGCCTCTTCACACGGCCAAAACTGCCAATTGACTCCAAATCCACTGGTCACATATAATGGCGATATCGGGATGTTATGTGACCCACTTTTCCGCCCACTTCCGGCATTGTGTTTCGCACTCCCTGCTTGCTACAGTGAAACCATGACAACGACGATTGATATCTCACTCGAAACCGCACTGACGAAGTTTCTCGCCATGCTCTCTGGCAAGAACCGGAGTAGCGGCACGATGCAGGCCTATTCCACCGACGTCACACAATTCCTCACCTATCTCACCGAGAACGACCTGACGGTCCACTGCCCTGCCGACATCACGAAGTCCCATCTCACCGAGTACATGACCTACCTGAGCCGGGAACGCGCACTCTCCGGGGTCTCGTGTGCCCGCAAGCTCGCGGCGATCCGCGAGTACTTTCGCTTCCTCGTCGATGATGATGTTCTTACGAAGTCCCCCGCCGAGAGGGTGGAGAGCCCGAAGCAGGAGCGCCGCACGCGAAACCGGATGCGCTCGGACGAGTACAACCGGCTCCTGTCGAGCGCCGGGAGTAACCACCGGGACTTCGCCATCCTCACGGTGCTGCTGCAATGTGGCTTGCGAGTGAGCGAACTGTGCAATCTCTCCGTGGACGATATCGACCTGACGGCCAGCGTCTTATTGATTCGCGATGGCAAAGGGCAGGCGGATCGGCGGATAGCACTTGAGAAGAAGGCAATCAAAGCGCTCAAGGCGCACCTGAAGGATCGGGGCGAGCACGTCTCCCCCGCCCTCTTTCTCAATCGCTACGACGAGCCGCTCAGCCGCTTCGGGGTCCGCAAACTTATCATGAGGCTCTGCACTGAAGCGGGCCTTGAGAAGAAGGTCAGCCCGCATATCTTCCGGCACACGTTCGCCTCGATGAAGGCGGAGAGCGGCCGGGTGTCGCCGTACCAGTTGCAGTACTGGCTGGGGCACAAGGACATCAAGACGACGCAGATCTACGTGCACATGAGCGAGGAGTACGCGAAGAAAGCGATGGAGGCGACGAGTCTCTAATACATATCCATGAAGACCCAATGCCACTCCACCAGACTACCCAAGGCGCTCAGACGACCGAATATCCAGCTCGACAACTTCTCGCTTGTTCCTGCGTCACTCTTGCCCGATTTGAGTGCGTATCAGGCACTCAGCGACCGCCAGCCCAAAGGGACGGCAGTACTCGTCTTGTCCTCCCCTTCCCTTTCCCTCAGACGTGTGTACCTTGCCGTCGCACAAGTCCTGAGAGCGAAAGGCAGGACGGTGCGGATCTATTCAGCGTCGCCATCGCCGCTATAATGCTTGCCTCTGACTGATTCGGCGTCGATTCTTCACCAACGGAGGCAGCGCGGCAATGCCGACAACACGCGGTGACGAGAGTCCCATCTACCAAATCAAGGTGACGTTGCGCGAGAGCAAGCCGCCTATCTGGCGTCGTATCGAGGTGCGGGGTAGTACGTCCCTTGCTCAGCTTCATATGATCGTGCAAATCGCCATGGGTTGGACTGATTCGCATTTGCACGAGTTCGTCGTCCATGATGTCCGCTATGGCTCCTTGGACTTGGAATGGGATCCGCTCGATCGGCCCAAGGACGAACGGCGCGCCCGT
>JBBRRL010000481.1:0-2549 GCA_038200775.1 Nitrospirales bacterium | reverse complement strand
CATGACGATGGTGATGTCTTCATCCTTGCCTGGAGCAGAGATGATGACCTTCTTAGCGCCGGCGTCGATGTGGCCTTGAGCCTTGCTGCGCTCAGTGAAGAGACCGGTGGACTCGATGACGATGTCCACTCCAAGCTCTTTCCAAGGGAGTGCGGAAGGACCTGCGCGCACAGCGAGACATTTGATCTCATGGCCATCGACCACCAGAATGTCGTCTGCAGCCAGATCAGGGCTGGATTTCTTGGAGGACACTTCTTCCTTGGCCTTGCCCTGAGTGGAGTCGTATTTGACGAGGTAGGCGAGATTGTCCGCTGGCACGAGGTCGTTCACTGCAACGACTTCGATTTCCTTGCCCAGGAGGCCCTGATCACAGATTGCGCGAAAGACGAGGCGACCGATGCGCCCGAAACCATTGATGCCGATTTTGACCATGTTATTTGAGGTAGTTTGAATTTTGAGGGGAATCAGGATTACCGCCGGGGGGGGAGGGTGTCAACCCGATTGGCAGCAGGAACTGGGCCGTAATCGGCTTCCCCTCATGCCAAAACTTGCCTTATTCTGGTCTTATGAACAGAGCCGCCACAGTAGCTGCCTTGCTAGGAGGCATCGCCTTGTCAGTCTGCTGGTTGTGGCGTGAAAAGCCAGCCCCGCGACTCGAAGCGGGACCAGCGGCAAGCCTCTTGCCGATCGCTGAGAAGTTAACCGCGATCATCATCCCCGACTATCCCACCACGGGCCTCACTCTGGCAGAAGCAGTCGAGCACCTGCGACTGAAAAGTCATCAATTCGACAAATCGGCGAACGAACCTTGGAACAGAGGGATCAACATCGTGATCATCGCGGGAGGCGACAGAAAACTACCTACCCGACCGATGCTCCCCTTGCACGATGTTCCATTGGGTGAAGCATTGCGTCATATCACCGGCTTGGTGGATCTCAAATCTACCATTGAACCGCACGCCGTGGCGATCCGTGCTGCCCAAGATGAACGAACACCATCTCATGGAAAAAAGCCCAGCATCCAGGGTCGAATGGAGAGAACCATTCTTCCGACCGTCCAGTTTCAGGACGCCAGCCTTGAGGAGGCGGTAGAATACCTGCGGGTGAATCGCGGCTGTCTCGATTCATCCGAAGGTGAAATCGCCGTCGCACCATTGAATTTTGTCATCTATTTACGCGAGGGAGCGAAACGATCCCCAGTCTCGCTTTATTTGAGAGACATTCCTCTGAGTGAAGCCCTGCGGTACTGCGCCGAAATCTCCGATGTAAAGCTGCGCTACGATCCTTTTGCAGTGATGATCACGGACAGAGAAGCTGCCGGATCTGGTGTGGCCTTGGCGGGCATTCCTGCCGATTCACCCATTCTGCCCGAGGTTCGCTTATCCGGTGCGACACTCACAGAAGCCCTCGAATTCATCCGCCTCAAGTCGCGTGAGTTGGATCCTGACCACCGTGAGGTCCTTATTGCGGTCAAATCTGATTCCCAAAACGCATTGATCGACCTCTGGCTCAAGAGCATTCCCAGCATCGAAGCCCTCCGCTACATCGCCGAACTTTCCGGCCACCAGCTCTCGTTCGATGGCCGGAGTTATGTGCTCACGCCCAAGAATATGAAGTGACTTCACCTTTCGATCTTCCATCAGGCATCGCATCACTACAATTGTAGTTGTCCATTCGTGACACCGATGACACGGCGGTCATCGAAAAAATCCGCTCCCTCAATCAAGGGCCACCGTCAAAATCAATCTCAAGGATATCGGCACGCTCCTCGGCGACGCGACCAAGCCAACAACGGATATCCCCAAACCAAGCGTGACCTTCAAGAAAGATGAAAACTCTTTCTACGTCATGGCCACCCGAGTTCAACAGTCCTGGGTCGGCGCTTATTTTCAAGGAATGAACAATGCCGCACAGCGCAGCAACGACCCGTGATCCCCGGTTGAACTTGCGTCAATGCTCGCTCTGGATGCCACGCTCATGGCATCCCTTCAAGAACTCGACCTCACCCAGCGTCTGCGCGAAAACGCCTGGATTGGCGATGCCGTGCTGGAACTCTACGTCCGCAGCCTCATCCTGAAACAGCAGGGCAAGGTCGATGCCGAGATGAAGACGCGCTTCACCTGCAATCAGTTCCTCTGCTGCACCGGCAATCCCACCGCCGTCGAAGCCGACATTGGCGTCGTCTATCAGCGCGAAGGCCTGGAAGCCGCCTTCACCTGGATTCGCGACACTCTGGAACCACTGTTTCTCAAACAGGAAGCGAAGCGCAAACGCACAGGGAAATAACTACACGCGCTGCCCCATCGCCTTCAGCTTGGCCTCGCCCTCGCTCCACGGCACGTCATGCGGCAGTCGTTTCGTCGTCGCAGCCAGCGCAGCGGTCACACCTGCGGCCTCGCCCATCGCCACCGAGTTCCCCGTCACACGATAGCTCGCATGCGCGATGAAATCGCCGCTGATATTGCGCCCGGCCATCATCAAGCCGTCCACATCTTTCGCGATCAAAGCCCGCAGCGGAACATCATACGGCTTCACCTTGATCCCCGCAT
>JBBRRL010000480.1:0-2560 GCA_038200775.1 Nitrospirales bacterium | reverse complement strand
GTTCTCGTCGTTCGCCGCCGCGCCCCCGCGGCGGTCAAAAGAGATTGTCCAGGAGATTTTTCAAACGCCCCAAATCAATCGGCTTTGCGAGACAAAAGTTGCACCCCGCGGCCAGTGCGGCTGAGTGAAAACCCGGCGTCCCCCAGCCGTTCAGAGCCACGATCAACATCTCTTGCATAAGCGCGCTCTCGCGAATACGGCGCGTCGCCCCAAGGCCATCGAGTCGCGGCAGACTGCCATCCATCAAAATGAGATGAGGCCGTTCACGCTCGGCAGTTTCCACCGCCTCTAAACCGTCCACCGCTTCATACACACGACATCCCCTGCGTTCCAGGATCATTCTGAGCATGACGCGTGTATCCTCGTGATCTTCCGCCACCAGCACGCGAGGGCCGTCAGTATTAGATCGCTGCCGCCGCAGTGTTTGACCGTCACCCTGGACGGGCGTTTTGGCGCTGCCCGGGTTAAGTGACATGGTGTAGGCTCCTTACTTTACAGTGTATCGGTGAGGCGTTTCGTCGAACTCCGGCTGGATACGAAGTTAGGCAGTAAAGTACGGAGGATGAGGCCCCATTTTTCGCCCAAACTCATCCTCCGTATTCCCTTATGCGGGCAATGTCTGCCAGCCGCAGCCACCAGTCTTGGAACTTCAACCAGTTTTCTCCCCAAGAAGCCGGTTTTACCGGTAACCCCCTCAAAGCGAGTGGCAGAAGTGAGAGATTACGTTAGTTATACCCATTCGTCCGTGCGCTAACGCACATAGCGGAAGGAGATTAAGAGGAAAGGCGGGGTTTTATCGAAGCAACCGATCAAATTCGTCTCTGACTACCTGATAACATTCGCAGGCCGTCGCTTCCAGCTTCCGGCGGTCGAGAATCTTGATGTGGCCGCGAACGTAGCTGATCGCCCCGACATCTTGGAGGCGACCGGCAGCCACCGTCACGCCTTCGCGGCGGACGCCCAACATATCGGCGATCAGTTCCTGTGTCATGACCAGCTCGTCCGCCCTCACGCGGTCGTGGCTTAACAAAAGCCAGCGGCAGAGTTGCTGTTCCACTGAATGAAGGCGATTGCAGACGGCTGTCTGTGAGATCTGCGTAATCAGTGCTTGCGTATAGCGCAGCAGCAGCTGTTGAAACTTGCCGCCCCGCACGAACTCCTCCCGGAGTATCTTCGCTTTCATCCTGATGGCGATTCCGGCGCTCTGGACGACGGCGCGGTTGGGCATGGTGTCGCCGCCCATAAAGAGTGCTATCCCAAGGACACCGTCGTTACCCACGAGACCCATTTCGGCGGACGAGCCGTTTTCCATTGTGTAGAGCAGAGAGACGATTGCGTTGCCGGGGAAATAGATATAATCCAGAGGTTCACCGGATTCATAGACCACTTCGCCAAGAGAAAACGAGATATGCTCAAGGTGTGGAAGGAGGCGTTCATACTCCTCAACGGGGAGCGCGGCGAGAAGCCGATTTTCAATCTGCTCATGCGATCCGACGAATACAGACATGACTGTCTCTATGGTTCGATTCCCCTTTGAAAAAGAGCCTTTGGCGGAAAGGAACCTGGCACTCACTCGATGCCGAAAGGTAAGTCTTTCAAAAGCAACCCTGATATAAACAACTCATCGCGACAAAGAATATCATATATGTGCTCTAGCGCACAGACGACGCTGTCTGTTTAGTCTAGTCTCAATAAGCAAGAGCGTATCAGGCAAGTTTAATAGGGTTAGAGAAACACCCTTTTGAGATAAGGAGCGAACGATCATGTTGTGGACAATTCTGGTAGTGTTGTTGGTGCTGTGGGCGCTGGGCTTTTTTGGGGGCTTTGTCACCAGCAACCTGATTCACCTGTTGCTGTTAGTAGCACTCGTCGTACTGGTGATCAATCTTTTATCTGGCCGACGCGGATAAGCCGGTAGCGAGCGAGTTAAGCGAAATTCGACCCGGTTCGTGGGCGGAAGAAGTGTGTGTAAACATATCGCCGTTTCCGCCCACAGAGCATAAGACTTACATAGTTGTCCGAATTAATGAAAGAGATTGAATAGATGGAGCGAAAAATTATAGGTCAGGTTTTATTGGTGATAGGAGTATTCTGTGGGCTGTTTTACACACTCGCATCGCTTTATGAGGGTCCCAACATCTTCCACAACTTGAGCACCGCATTATTGTACCTGGGAATAGTTTCCCTCATTGCGGGATTCGTATTTTATGCTTTGGCAGGGGTCAAGAGATTGCCGTCCGGCAGGAAATACTGATAGAGAAAATTAGCCATGGACGATTAAAGACTATCAGTTAACAGCGAGGCAGGTATGATTCGCCTCAAGGTTAAAAGGCTTCTCGTCTAACCCCTCACCTGTTGATCATCTGTCCGGAGGACAGGCTGTAGTGTACGTGACCTTTCTTCTTGTGCCGCCATCAGCTTGACCTTCTTAAGCTCCGTTCCCTTCATTCCAAAATAAGTGGCCATCTGGATAATCTGGCCGGGACTGACAAAATCGTTCGGGTTGGAGCAGAATTTTTCAATGCCGGGGCCGAATTCACGGCAACTCATCCCCTTGGCT
>JBBRRL010000479.1:0-2566 GCA_038200775.1 Nitrospirales bacterium | reverse complement strand
GTGAATCCGCGCACGCGCAAAAGCCCGTGCATCACGCCCGATCGCTCATAGCGGTACACCGTGCCCAGTTCGCCGAGCCGCACTGGCAGCTCGCGATAGCTGTGCATCTTGTCGCGATAAATCAGGATGTGGAAGGGGCAGTTCATCGGCTTGAGCTGGTATTCGGCGTCGTCCAGCTCCATGCGCTTGAACATGTTATCTGCGTAGAAATTGTAATGTCCTGAAGTCTTCCAGAGATCCGAGCGCGCGATGTGCGGCGTGTAAACCAGCGAATACCCTCGCGCAATATATTGATCGCGCATCCAGTCCTCGATGATCTTGCGAATCGTGCCGCCCTTTGGGTGGAAAAAGATCAGACCGGGGCCGGCCAGCTCCTGAATGCTGAACAGATCAAGCTCCCGGCCCAGCTTTCGATGGTCCCGCTTCTTGGCCTCCTCGAGGTTCTGCAGGTACTCGTCCAGGTCTTTCTTCGTGAAGAAAGCGGTGCCGTAGATGCGCTGCATCTGGTGGTTCTTCTCGTCGCCTTTCCAATAGGCGCCCGCAATTGAGAGCAGCTTAAACGCTTTGATCTTCGATGTGCCGCCCACATGCGGGCCGCGGCAGAAATCGATGAATTTCGGGCCGAGCGTGTACTCGGAAAAAACCTCATCCGCCTTCTCCTCGATGAGTTCACACTTCATGTGCTCGCCCATTTCGCGGTACTTCTTCAGCCCCTCGGCCTTAGGTGTCATCACGCGCTCATACTTCAGGTCTTGCGCTTGAAGCTCCCACATCTTGGCCTCGATCCGGTCGAGATCTTCGGGTGTGAAAGCCGTATCGCGCTCGAAATCGTAGTAGAAGCCTGTTTCAATGGGCGGACCGATGCCAAGCCGCGTTCCTGGAAACAGCTCCTGAACTGCGAGCGCGAGCAGGTGCGCAGTCGAGTGGCGATATACTTCCAGTGCGGCTGGATCTTTCGCGGTCAGAATCTGCAGTGTCGCGTTCGCTTCGAGCGGTCGATTGAGATCGTATGGCTCGCTGTTGACCTTGGCTGCAATCGCGGCGTCGGCCAGACGCGGGCTGATGGATTTTGCGACATCGAATGGAGTTGTACCCGGGGGGACGGCCTGTACACTGCCGTCCGGCAGGGTGATCTGGATACTGCTGTTCATAGGGAAATCTCAGCGTATCACGCGGAGATTCAGAGCAAGGATCTGCTACTTCCGAACCCAGTAGAGCTTGATCTCCTGTTCCGAAGCAATCTTCCAGTCCGTTCCGTAACGAGTCAACTGGCACCGCTCGAGTTCTTCGCCGGCGAATCTGTCGGCGTCCCCGGCAGCCCACTTTTTTCGGAATACGGCAACCGCCCGATCGGGTCCAAGGGGCGTAACTTTGATATTGCTTATCTCGCAAATGCGAAAACTTCTATACCTCAGGAAGCTAAGATCGACACTTTTACGAACAGCTTCCTGATCTACATCGTGCTTCGTGAAATACGTGGAAAGGTGGGGCGCATAGAACTGCACGAACGCCTTCTCGTCGCCCCTCTTTAGGGCATCAGCCCAGTTGGCGAGCACGGCCTTAACCTGTTCGGTAACCCGCAGATCTTCGGGCTGGGCTTGTACTTCCTCGCCAGACAGCCGTTCTCGTTCAGGATTCAGCTTGATCCGCATCGTCTGTTCTGGCGCGGACACTTCAGAATAAGGCGCATCATCCCGGAATGGAGATGGTTTCGACGACGCCGGGAGCGGTTGCGGGATGGCCTGCTCCAAATCCCCAGCAATCGCGTCTTTCGCGCGGTGCCGGACGGTTCGCCCGGTTTCTGAGGTCTTGATTGCCGGAGCGGGCCGATCCCGGAGCGTCGTGTAAAGAAATGCGGCCAGAAGGATGAGACCCGCGGCGATGATCGAACGGAGAATCCAATTTCTCCCGGACGATGTGCGATCGAAGCTCGCCAATACCGGGGCAGCAGTTCGCGACGGGGCCTCACCGATCCTATCGACCTTCAAATCCGATGGTTCCGCCGAAGCGGCTGGAATCCCGGCCAATTCCTCCCCACCGCCTTTATCGCCTGCCAAAAGCTGCCCATCTCTCCAGAAGTAAAAATTACAGAGAACGTCCCCTTGCCCAGGCTTCAACAGCAAAAACGCATCATCGATGGATGGAAAGTACCTCGCGAGCAGCTTGTGATCCTGTTCACTGAAGAACAATCCGTATCGAATGTGACTTCGGTAAAACCCCACGACGGAAATACCCGGGACTGCCCCGCCCCCGAACCACTGCATCGTCTCTTGCAATGCCTCTTTATCGTTCGCAGAAAGATGATATCCATGGTCAATGCAGTGTTCGCACGGTACGGGTTCAAAATCGTCGATCACCAGTTCCCCGGCTGACCTGTGACCTAGAAGAAGCCCCCCAATTTCGTGAGATACCTTCGGATCACCCATGGAACTCTCCAGGACCTCGGTTCGGATTGCCTGCATCGTGGCCATCCGAACGCGAACCTTCCTCTCCCGGTTGGGGGATTCCCAAACCACGTAATCGGATTCGGTACGCCAAGGGTTTGTGGGGACTTCCGCCATATGCC
>JBBRRL010000478.1:0-2568 GCA_038200775.1 Nitrospirales bacterium | reverse complement strand
ACGATTGAAGACCGTTCCGTAGTGTTCAAGGAAGACTTAGCTGGATTGCGCCAGCCCGTTGAAGAGGGGCCGAGCAAGGCCGAAGGAGCTACGCAGGCCAAGTTTGGTATGAAGATCAAGGCGCTGACCGATGGGGAGCGCGAGACCATGGATCTGAAAGACAAACACGGAGTTCAAGTGGTCTCTGTCGATCAGGGTTCTTTCGCCGAGGATGTTGGAATTCTGGAGAAGGACGTGATCGTATCGATCAACCGTCAGCCCGTAACTTCCGTAGAAGATGTGAGAAAGATACAGGCTACCCTAAAATCGGGGGATCCGGTCGCATTCCGCATGATGCGCGCCAATCCCCTAGGCTCGCGCAGCCAGCGTGGATCAGGTTGGTCGAGCTTCTTCGTATCGGGTACGCTGCCGCTGCAATAGAAACCGCGACCGCAAGGAAGCGCTCTTCTTTAACGAGGTGGAAGCGGCGCTGCTGTGGATCCACCCATGTCAGCGTACGCTTCCTTGACCTTGACGACTTTCGATCCGCTAAATGTCACGAACGTGATTTTGCCGGGAGGTTGACCGTATATCCAATCTTCCATCTCGGAGCCGTCCTTGACGTCACGCTCTTTATGGCGGGGCCTGCCAAGCGCGAGCAAAACCTGTTCGCGGTCCATGCCCTCAATCGCTTTATTAGCCTTTATCGCTTTCTGAACGGGCTCGGGAAGCTTTTCGACATAGTTCTCGGTCGCGCTATGTTTCTCGAAATCCAGGACGGGTGTGAGCATCTTTTTCAACTCGCCAGCCTTCAGGGCGGGCATCTGTTTATCGAACAACAGCGCGAGGTATGTACCCCCCGGCGCTGAACTATTCTGATTGCCATTGATCGGTGATGTGCGATTCCCCATGCCGACCTCAACATGGTCGTACCAGTGGCCGCCCTTTTTCAATCCATTGTTGATTTCGAGCAGAATCTTGTCGTCCTCGATGGTCACGCGAGTGATTTGAACCAGGTCGCCGACCCTCGCCGCTGGTCCCAATTCCCTGCCCTGCTCCTCCCATTTCTGCTTGTCCCAGGTGCCGTTACTGTGAAATGCTAACGGCTTCTTGGAGCGCGGCAGGTACGATTTCACCGTGGCATATTCGGCCATCAACCCGCGCAGGATCTCAACACGGTCTTCCTGCGTAAGTTTCTTTTCATTCGCAACGCCCGCGTTTGCAAACACCAAGGCGGCACAGGCCACCAGCCCTATGCGACGGGGATCACGCCTCTGTATCGGTGGTTTCCGCTCTGTCCGAAAAAACATCGAGATCCTTCAGCAGGAACGGCTGCTGTACTTGAATGGGCGCCCGATGCAGATAGTATGCCAGCGCCCCGACCACGGCAGTAGTCAACAAGCCGCCCTCAGGACCATACGCGCCACCGCTCCACAGCACGCCAGTCTTCCAATGCATTGAGTACCCGGTTACCCCCATTGTAAACCCGCTCAGATTTTGGCCTAGCAAAGGAAGCGTCCAATTCCAACCGAAGTGCAAGCCAATTGGCAGCCATAGATCGCCGCTGCGCAGGAAAGCATAGCCGAGGAGGATGCCCCAGAAAATGGTATTCGCGACGCCGAGTGCGCTGACGTTTTGATTACTGGTGTGGGCCAGCCCTAACAGGATGCTAACAGGCAGAATCGTCGCGTAAGGGCCAAGCGCATTCATCAGCACCTGGAACCCGTATCCGCGAAAGAGCATCTCCTCACCCACGGCTCCGAACAGCAGGACCAAAGATACGAACATCAGGCTACCCCATTGTGTTTGGGAATCCGGCACTGGCTCTAGCTCGGCCGCCCGTACCAGGATGGGTCCAATCAACACAATCAGAGCGGACCCAATACCGCCGAGAATCCCGAGCGCCAGATTCCGGCGGGATGCAGCCGACCACCCAAGGCCGATGTCCGAGAGCTGGCCGCGTTCATAAATGCGCAACGGGATCGCATTGGCTAGCGCGGCAGCCGCGAAGGTGCTGAGAGCGGCGGTGATCAGATAGGCCCCAGGACCAGCTACGAAATTGATGAGGATGGGAAAGATTGTGATGCCCAGGATGACCAGTAGCACGAAAATTCCTACGCGGAGCACGACTCCGAGTTTTTCATTGCTTGCAGTGGGGGTCACAGGCGAGTTCTACAGCTCGATTGTACAGCTAGAATGTAGGAGACCAATGAAAAAGGTCTTCCATTTCGAGTCCCCACGGGACAGGTATCAGTGCGACGCGGTGGTGATCTGGTGTTTCGATAACAGGTTCGAACTTGCCTGCCGGAAGTTCCTGAAATTTGCGGGCATCACCCAGCCGGATCCCATCAAAGTTGCGGGAGGGCCGAAGTCCTTGGCTTCGCCGGAGAACCCTTTCCAGACGGCGTTTGTAGTGGATCAAATCGAAAAATCGGTTCGCTTGCATAACACCGAGCGGATCATCCTCTTCATGCACTCCGACTGCGGCGCGTATGGCGGGCTGGAGCACTTCAAAGGCGATGCGTTAGAGGAGATGGCCCATCACAAGGCGGAATTGAGGAAAGCCGCTGCATTCCTGAACAAGACTTT
>JBBRRL010000477.1:0-2575 GCA_038200775.1 Nitrospirales bacterium | reverse complement strand
TGAGCGAATTCGGATTGTCCGATGCCGAGGGTTGAACAGAGGCATTCGCGCCTGGGGCTAGGGGCGGAGCTATGGTGGTCGATCCGCCCGCAATGCTGGGCACAATCGATACCGTGTCGCCGTCTTTGAGCGGGGTCGCATCTTTGCTCATATACCGGATGTCTTCATCGTTTACGTATACATTGACGAAGCTGCGAAGTTTACCTTCGTCGTTATACAGATGCTTGCGAAGGTCGGAATACCGGGTGGTCAACGAGAGCAGCGCCTCGCCAACAGTAGATCCGGGGAGTTCGACGGAATTCTGCTGATCTGCGTATTGCCGCAGCGGAGTAGGAATTAAAATTTTAGCCATATATCAGTTCTTCTTTGAGTGCTTCTTTCTGATCCTCGTCTGGACGATAACTATTGGCGTGATCGAAGCGCCCCTGCTTGATAGATAGAACAACGTAGGAGAACCATGAGCAGGAATGTTCCAGATCCCGTTTGGAGAAGTAGGCATCGCAGTCTGGATGGGAATGGAAGATGCCCAGGATTTCAAAACCGTTTTTGCGGGCGCGCTCGTCGGCGTGGATGAGATCCTTGGGATCCATCATGAAGAAGTCTTCCTGCGGTCCAGTGTAAACATTCGGCAGCGGCACAGCCTCTTGAACCTGCTGTTCCGAGCCTAGCAGCACTCCGCAACATTCTTTCGGGTAGATTGCTTCAGCGTGGGTCAACATGGCTTGCCAGGCAGTCGGGTTGATACGGATCATGCCGGACTACTGATGCCAGAAGGGCTCACTGAGGTACTTGGCAGCGCCGTCGCACAGCATGGTGACAATGACGCCCGGTTTGCCGGCCTGCACTAATTTGCGAGCAACCTGCCGCGCGGCAACCAAATTCGCTCCCGATGAAATGCCCACCAAGAGAGCTTCGTCTCGTGCCAAACGTCGGACCATTTCATAGGCGTCTTCGGTGTCTATCCAAACATTCTCGTCGGCTAACGCGGCGTCATAAATGCCAGGGACGATAGCTGTGGGCATGTGCTTAAGTCCTTCCAGCCCATGAAACCCAGAGGAAGGCTGGGCCGAGATGCACTTCACTTCAGGACGATCGCGGCGCAACCGGCGAGACGTGCCCATGAATGTGCCGCTCGTACCCAGGCACGCTACAAAATGGGTGATGCGGCCTTCCGTCTGGCTCAGAATTTCCGGACCGGTTCCATTAAAATGCGCTTTCCAGTTGGCAGGGTTGTTGTACTGGTCGGAGTAGAAATATTGCGCCGGATCCTGTGAGTAAATTTCACGGCACAATCGAATCGCGCCGTCTGATCCTTCCGCGGGATCGGAAAACACCATCTCAGCGCCATAAGCCTGCAAAGTGTTCTTCCGCTCATGGGACGCGTTCCCGGGTAGGCACAGCTTTACTTTGTAGCCTTTATAGGCTCCTATCATGGCGTAGGCAATGCCAGTGTTGCCGCTGGTGGCGTCGAGAATGGTGCGGCCGGGACGAAGCTGGCCCGTTTTCTCGCCTTCGGTAATCATACTTAGGCCGGCACGGTCTTTTACCGAGCCCCCTGGATTGAAGAATTCAGCCTTACCGTAAATCTCAATGCCCGGAAAATCTTCCGTCATGCGCGCCAAGTGTAATAAGGGCGTGTTCCCAATGTGATTGAGAATATTGGTGGGCTTTGATCGCGTCGCCGGAAGAGTGGCGGCAAGTGCGCTCATTGACGGTATACCGATCCTATCATCTCATTGTCTATCGGGAAGAATGACATTCCTGCCAATTGGATGCGCGCGCCAGCTTTTCGACTCCGCCGCTTAAGCGGGTTATTGGTGAGCCAAGCGAGTTATTCGGGAGGCAACTCTTCGATCCTCGGGTTGTTCTGAGCACTCGCAGTCCAATGCGGCCCGGTAGTCAGTTGTACAGTCTTACCGAAGATCGCCGACCTCTCGCCAGAGGTCCCCCAAAAAACGCATGCAACAGGTAATCGCGGGTAAGCGCCGGATGAGTTGACGGATCTCGATGTTGCCCAGATCCATACGCGTGCACTCTCGCGCGATTTTCGAGCGCGTGATCGTAACGGTCGGCCTCGATCACATATTTGCTCTCGGCGTAAGGCCCATCGATCAACCTGCTTCGACCCGTTTTTCCGTAGCACCCGGCCCTCCCCATCCCTCGAGCTTGAAACCGCCGGCCATGCGGCCCTGTTCTTTTAACATCCTGCCCCAGTCTCTGTAGCGGCCAAAAATCGCCTGCTTCTGCTCAGACTCACCCTCCGCGTAGTCGGGACTTTCGCGTAACAGCAAGATAAATTGGCATTGTGTCTTCTCCTTTTTTCGGAGTAACGAGAAAATCCAGCGAAATTCGACACCTCTGAGAAATTTCTCGTGCGAAGTCTTGCGAATCAATACTTCGAGTACCATAATTCTGGATCTCTCGCCGTGGGAGGACGGCAAACGCGTTCAGAAAGATAAGCTTGTGCAATTCGGCCCTGGGCTCCATCCTCAGCCTCGCTGCCATCGCGCTGGTCTTTTTATGGGTCATCGACGCAGCTCTGTTCCGGAGCGGCCTGTACCGGTCTGCTTTGGAG
>JBBRRL010000476.1:0-2578 GCA_038200775.1 Nitrospirales bacterium | reverse complement strand
CTGCCAGCACCAAAAAATAGGAATACTATGCGCGCACCGACGGTCAAGTTTGAGCGCCAGGATATCGGCTCCGCCAACGTCCAGTTTTTAAGCGGCACAGGCATGCCCGACCCCTTGGATGTGGCCGTGGACCCTTACGCGCCGACGAAGCGAACTCAGGGAGTCCGGATAAAAGGATTTCAGGCATGGCCCCAAAAGGGAGGCCCGTTTCCCGCCGTCATCATCCTTCATGAACGCTGGGGCCTGACGCAGTATTATCAACATCTGGCCTTTCGATTAGCCGAACACGGGTACGTGGCCCTGGCGGTCGATCAATACAGCCGGACCGGCAGTAGTGTCACATCCGATACAGCGCACGCGGCACAGCTGATGGCTAAGGTATCTGTGCCCGCTCTGATGCAGGATCTCATGGCCGCCGCGGAGTACTTAAATTACCAGGACTACATTAAAAAACATCGGATCGCTGTGCTCGGCTTCGACATGGGCGCCTCGTTCGCATTGAACTTCGCCGCAACTCGCAGGCAATTGCGGGCATGCATTGCGTTTTACGGCAAGGTGCCAATGGCCGCCCTGGACAGTCTGAGGTGTCCGGTTCTTTTTCATGAGGCCGAGCATGATGATGTGGTGTCGTCACAAGAAGTCGACGCCCTATCCGCAAAGCTCACTGCCCAGCACGTCATGTGCGACGTCCAAAAATACCCTGGGACGCAACACGGATTCTTCAACAGTAGTCGCCCCGAGGTTTATCAGCCGGAGGCCGCCGGCCAAGCCTGGCTGAAAACTCTCTCTTTCCTCGATCAATACATTCTCGCTGATCATGCAGGCGTCCGCCCATTGCCCGACTCGCAGAAAACCTTCGAGTGACTATGAGCATTCCAGGATTCGTAGTTCGTGTACAACGCGTATTCTTCACCGGCCTGGCGGTCGTCGTTCCGATTTGGGGAACGCTGTTGGTTTTGACGACGCTGTTCAAGACCCTCGACAATGCTATCGCCAGTCTATTAGGACCGGCCGTCAGTTCCTCAATCCCCGGCCTGGGCGTGGTCATGCTGATATTGATAGTTCTTGTTGCCGGCATCCTCGCGTCGAATTTCTTGGGGGGCCGGGTCTTGAAAGCCGGCGAGACGGCTCTCTTGCGCGTCCCCGGGGTCCGCGCGATTTACTCCACCTTCAAGTCTCTAACTGACATTTTTTCATTTCTAGATCAGCGGCGGGAAAATCGCGTGGTCCTTATACCGTTTCCCCGCGACGGACTCTATGCGATCGGCCTTCTCATCGGTGAGGCGCCGGAAGAACTGCAGCGCTCACCGATTGGCAGGCTTCGGATCATCTTCGTTCCGACCGCTCCACATCCCTTTACCGGTTATTTGGCGTTAGTGGTTCACAAAGACGTGATCCCTCTGTCGATGAGATTTCACGATGCTATCAAGATGGAATTTTCCTGCGGTCTGTACCTTCCCCCCGTTTCTTATCCCGCTGTCTCTTAAACCATCCTCGCCGACGACCCTTTTCTTCAAGCCCACTCAAGGCTGGTATAGTCGCCAGTTAAGAAAGTTTCGCTGCTTATACACCGTATCGACATTGTCAGTAATCGCGACGCCCATTTGACGCAGTCCCTGTGCAACCGCTCGTAAGGGTAAGCCGACGGCTCCGAGATAGTCCCCGTCCAGACCCTCGATCAGGGTGTGCCCCTGGCCTTGAAGACAATAGGCTCCGGCCTTGTCCTGGGGCTCAGCACTCGCGGCGTAGGTATTCAGCTCATCATCTGAAAAGTTGCGCATCCTCACCTGCACCGACTCAATCCATTCAAAGCTCATGCCGCTAACCGGATGGAGCATGGCAACGGCGGTCAGCACTTGATGACTGCGGCCCCTCAGTTGTCCGAGAATCCGATGAGCATCTGCAGGACTCATGGGCTTGCCGATCTTCTGCCCATCGAGGTCAATTAATGTGTCGCTTCCTATCAGGAGAGCGCTTGGAAAACGAGTCGCAAAGGCGTGCGCCTTGCGCTTGGCGAGACTGAGGACTTCCTCCGCAGACGACCACTGCGCCTCCGATGATTCATCGACATGGGGTGGTATCATGAGGAAGGGCAGATGAAGAAGCGCCAGAATTTGATAACGGCGAGGAGATGAGGATGCCAGGATCAGGCTAATACCTGTTGATGTTCGATGCGCCCCAGGACTTCCTCGACATCCAGAGAACTGGTCGCTTGGAACATGCGGGCCCGGGTTTCGGCCGCGCCAGGGAAACCTTTGCAATACCAGCCCAAATGCTTGCGCATGGCTGAAAAGCGCTGGGCACCGCCAAGGCTTTCAAAATATCTGGCGTGTTCCACGGCCACTTGGAAACGTTCGCGGAGGGATATCTGTTGGATTGAGTCGGGGATCTCAATCTGACCTTCGCCCTGCACAGCACCATCGTTGATTGCTGCTTTGGCCCATGCCTTTTGTGAAAACAGCCAGGGGTTTCCTAGGCAACCACGCCCGATAAGCACACCATGAACCTGCGTTGCCCGGACGCGGTCGGTCAGGTCCTGCATTGACTCAACATCCCCGTTGCCAAGAATCAACGTAGG
>JBBRRL010000475.1:0-2585 GCA_038200775.1 Nitrospirales bacterium | reverse complement strand
TGGGGCGGGTGGGTGAAGTAAGATTTCAGAGCGGGAGGGTGAACCGGGAAAAGGCGCTGTCTTGGCAGCGCCGGGGTGGCGGGTGCAACGGAGAAGATCATGGCAAAACAAAAGCTAAAAACCCATAAAGGCGTCAAGAAACGGTTTCGCCGCACCGGCACCGGCAAGTTGATGCGGCGCCAGGCCAATGCCCGGCACATCTTGACGAGTAAACGACCGGGCCGGAAGCGCCGGCTCGGGCGCTCGGTTCCAGTGTCGTCGGGAGATGTTTACCGCATCAAGGCGCTCTTACCATATAATTAAGGACGAGAAGAGGAGACTGAAGCATGCCACGCGCGAAAGGCGGGACAAAGACCCGCGCACGTCACAAAAAACGACTCAAACTGGCCAAAGGCTATTACGGCGCAAAGAGCAAACTCTTCCGCACGGCTACCGAAGCGGTGGACAAGTCGAATCTATACGCGTACCGCGATCGTCGCAACCGGAAGCGGGATTTTCGAAGGCTCTGGATTACCCGCATCACCGCCGCCTGCCGCAGCCATGGCATTCTCTATTCGCGCTTTATTCATGCTTTGAAGAAGGCGGGCATCACCCTCGATCGGAAGGTCTTATCCGACATGGCTATCCGTGATCCGGCAGGGTTTACCTCTCTGGTCGATTCAGTGAAAGGCGAGCAACAGGCGGTGTCGACATAATATGCTCATGCGTCTCGCAGGGCTATTGACGTTCGGATTGGTCCTGTCTCTTTTTTCGCCCGAAACCAGCCTCCATGCCGTGGCATTTGCCGATACGGCCGGCGAGGGTCCAGGGATGGTGTGCCCGGGACTTGACCAACCGGTCGACAAGAGCGGTTCGCCCCTGTTGATTATTACAGACGCGCCTATTCCGGGTCCCAAAAAGCTCCGGGCACAGCCAACGCCTGCGCAGGCGAAATGTGCTGAGACTCTGCGCGGCGCCGGCAAAAAGGCGATCGAGAAAAAAAAGGTAGTGGAAGGGGTGTCGCGGTATGTCGCTGCCGTGAGTGCCGCCCCGGCACAGGCAGAAGCAATCTATGAAGAACTCGCTGGGGCGCTGGATCGAAGAGGATACGTTCAACCGGCCCTCGCCGCGTACTTTAAAATATGGAAGGTCATTGAGACGGAGTACGATAATCCTGACGCAAAACTGGACGGCCGTGCCGTCCTGGAATTGGCCGATGTCCGAGATTCCATCGTCAGGCTTGGCGGTCAGGTCCCTACCCCGATCAGTGACGTAGGACGAACTGTCAGTGCGAAGAGCACCCGCCAGTTGCGCGAGGAGTACTTCAACGCAGATCCGTATCTTTCCCCCCAGAAGCCGCCGACTTCGGAGTCGCCGGGCGCGAAGCCCGCTCCCCCGGCGGAGCCCGCTCTGCCATCTCCGCCAAAAGACTAGAGCAGCGCGTTCACCGTCATCTCAAACATGCTGCATGGCATATTAATTTGCCAGCGTTCCAAGGCCTCAGGGTGAAGCTCTCCGATCCAGCCGATCGCGGTCGTGTCATACATAATCCGGGCCGCGCGTCCATCCATGAAAGAAGGGTGGGCGGCGGGACTCAGCGTATAAGGCTTCTTCAGGTAGAAACACAGGACATCCAAAAAAGAGTGGGATTCGGAGAAGTTGGCGGCGGGGTGAGCGCACAACACTCCGACCCGGACCTCGGTGCGGCTGCCGGTCTCTATGGCGCGATCCGTAACTGCCACTTCACCGACCTCAAACAAAAAGTGCGGATAGAAGCTTCGCGACGAGGTCGCTTCCACTCGCAAGAGCGATGGGAGAATCCATTGACGGAGGGCTTCGACGCTCTGCGACATGACATTATCGATCTCGACGAGGTGGCTTTCGGGCTCCTGCACAGACAGACGCATCTTGGACACAAGATCTTCACGGGACCCAAGAATGTTCGACACGATCTCCTGAAAGCCTGAGCCCACCAACAATTCGCGGATCTTGTCCGACAATTGCTCGATGCGCGTCAACCCGCCGACCGTAAAGGCCGACGGCATGATGGGGGAAAAGCTGCCATAGCCACGGCTGATCGCGACATCTTCCACGACGTCCACCGGATGCATGAGGTCGTTACGATACGCCGGCAGTTTCACGGTGATCGTGTCACCCGTTCCAGTCAGACTATAGCCGTAGGAGGTCAGACTGGTTCGGATTTCCGCCATGGAAAGCGGCGTTCCAAGCGCGTCGACAATCTGGGTCCGAGTAATGACGCGGGGAGGAGTAAAGTGTTGCGGCAGGCGGACCGAGCGGCCGAACTTTGTCTTGTACGGATACACCGCATCAACGGGCTCAATTGTGGCGCCCCGATCGTGAAGGTTCGCAGCAAAGATATTTAAGGCGAGCATGACCATCTGAATGTCGGTGCCGGTGACCTCGATAAACAGATCCGAATCCCCCGCGCGCACCTCCCCCAGGTCCTGGCTATTAATGATTGGCGGGAAGGACAGCACATCACCCTTGGCGTCGCGTAACAGCGGGAATCGGTCCTGGCCCTCAAGAATCGTCCGGTACTCGATCCCCTTCGGATGCACTGACAGAATGTCCCGCAGACTCATCAG
>JBBRRL010000474.1:0-2587 GCA_038200775.1 Nitrospirales bacterium | reverse complement strand
GGGGCATCGATGGAATCGCGCGCTACTTAGGCCGCCATGAATTGCCGGGGAATAGGCGCCGCTTTCGACGAAGCGAAGAGCAAACTGGATCACCCCTTGGAGCCGGGACCGGCGCTGACTAATAGCGCCTGCCAAGGTCCCGTCGGAGGATTCATCAGTTCGTGCTCTGAATCGTGACAAACGCTGGCTGAGGCGTTACAGCGCAGATTGCTCTGTCGTGAGCCGCAAAGCTACAAAGAATCTTCAGCATAGGACAGCGGATGTCCTACCACCCATGTCAAGGTCCGACAATGAGCAAACCTTCACACGCCCGTCTCCGGGCCTCATCCACACGAAAACCTGACGATTCAACCAAGCTGTGTCCCATCCATTGGGAGAAGCTCCTCAACGTAGCAATTCTAGGGCTTTGTTACGTCCCTGCATTCTTAATGGCTCGTTGAAGGGCAGAATACGCTCGGTAGTCGGTCGACTCCGAAACGGTCTTGTCGAGCATGATAACGACAAGCGGTATCTGCACATCCCGGTCATGAATGAGACGGTCAAAAAACTCCGCTGCGGAAATGTTGGGCATGTGTTCTCTGAAGAACGAGACAACCTCGGAAACAAAAAGCTCCATGCCGGGCTCAAGCTGTGCGTGAAGCTCATCGGCGCTGACGAAACACCGATCAATCGGGACAGACAGGATACCACGAGGGTTGTGCTGGAACTGGCCGAGGCCATGGCAAAACTTCGGGTAGCGCGTGAGCTGCTCGAAACGTGAGTAGTTAGTGCGGTAATACTCGTGCATGGCCTAGTCCGCGAGGACTGTGAAGTAAAGACAGACGAGAAAGGATGGGCGCGACGAAACTGGCACGCCCTCAAGGCCACGGCAATCGCAGCGCCAACTGTGGCCGAAGTAAGGCACGGATGACTGACCCATGAACGCAGTCCAAATCGGAGCGAAAAGTCTGATGGTAGTGATCAGAAATGTTCATTGCTCGATACGCGCTCGAAAACGCCTAAGCATGCGACAGAGACAACAGGCAGGGGTTTCCATCTGAGATCACGTCTACCCAATCCCCCCAATCCAAGTTCCCAGAGTCCCAGCCCTGACCTTTCCACAGCGTGCGAGCTTTCCGCGTTTCCTGTTAGTAGCTGTCTGAGATCATAAGAAATCTGTATGTTCAATAGTGTTTTGAGCGGCAATGACGCCGATCGAGAGACCGTCTCTAAATTTGAAAAGTGGCCTAACTTAGAAGGCCGAAGTCTGACAAGTCAACGCTCGCGGGCGCGAGGACGAGTGCCTGCGGTGCGTCTTCGCCCATGCGGGAAAAATCGGATCAAACGCCTTCTCCGTTCGCAGTAAGAACGGTCGATGGGATGTTCTACTGCTGTCCCGCTGCGTGCCCGGCCGCCGGGGGTCAATTTATGACACAGATCTGTTGCAGGTCGCTGGCCGCTCTGGTTAAATTGTTGTCAGCATTAGTAACGATTCCGAGAGGAATCTGGCAAGCGGGCAGGAGAAGCTACGGTGCCTTGATCGAGGGGGAAACTCCGAGGTCGATGTGCGGAGGATAAAGAGTTACTCCGCCTGGCCCGTCTTTGCGGCCTTCACCACATTCCCGCAAAGTCGATAACACCAACAGCACATACAGCACAAATAAACGTCGAATGGAGGGATGAGACTCTCGCGGATTTCCTAGAGGCGAATGACAGAACGGTAATCAGGTATTTGTTGACGTTGACCAATGAATCAGTCGACAAAACCGTTGCCGGTATTACAATGAGCGACGGCAAGAGAGAGCTTGCCCGGGCGCGGTTCCTCGGTCAGCAACAGCACCTCGGTCGTGGGCAGCACGTATATTTATTCGAACAAAACAGCAGACGGTCGCTTACATGTGGGTGGACGCCAAGGGTGAGCGACTTGCGGTACCAAAGGACGAGTTAGAGCCTCACGCGTTGTCAGGTGATGTTTTCACCTTCGCCCAAGTCCGACCTCGTCATGGCTTGACAATTGACGACTGCGCGAGCAGTCTGAGCCAGACCGGAGTGGAATGAAGATCAGGAGCTTGTTCGTAGTATGACTCATCAGTCGAAGCGGGCGTCCAGCCGCGAATTTCAAGTTTATTCACAGCTGCTCGTCATCTGTGGATCGATCACGGTGCTTTCATTGATTCTCGCAGGAGCGTTCATGGCTGTGGCGACAAATGACAAGGTTTCGTCCTACTGGAATGCGATAACAACAACCCACCTAGGCGAGGTTGGCGCTTTCTTGGCCGGAACGTTTGGCATTGCTGCCACCTTCGCGGCGGCCTACGTCGGGATCAAACTAGCCGAATCTGCAAATGCTAGACTCATAGCGCAGGAAAGGCGCGAAAATATTCACAGAGTGGACAACCATCTCGCGGAAGGGCTGTCTTCTCTCATTAGACTTGGGATTGCGGCGAACCGCATCTTTTTAGAATCGAGCCGATGGCGCGGCATCCATGATGATTTCGAAGCAATGAGCGACTCACGGTCGGACGCCGCACTGAATGCTCAATATATAGCCTATGCGGGTGCTCATTTTACCGAGATGGCGGATGCACTGGAGTTCATGGTTACCCAG
>JBBRRL010000473.1:0-2592 GCA_038200775.1 Nitrospirales bacterium | reverse complement strand
TCTCGAAGATTGTGTTGTAAGACTCCGCCCTCGGCAACCCCGATCGGCGTTCCTTCCGTGAGCGTGACAGGGACGCGCACGCGCACAGGTTTGTCCATGGCAACTTCAAACAGATCCGCATGGAGAATCGCCCCGGTGATCGGATCGACCTGATAATCGCGAAGCATCGCCGTCCGCTTCATGTCACCGTTCCCAGTCGCAATATTCAGGTTGAGAAGGGCGTTTGAGCCGGACTCGGAGTGAAGAATCTTACGAACCTCCAAAGGCTCGAGGATGACAGGCAGATTATCTTGCTGTCCGTACAGAACACCGGGGATCTTTCCTTCACGACGGAGGCTTCGCGCAACCCCCTTTCCAACATTCATGCGGCGGGCGACCTTCATATCGAACTGCATGGGATACCTCTTCCTTCTTTGTCTTGATGAATCATACAAACAACGAGCTCACCGACTCTTCCTCGTGAATACGCTTGATGGCCTCCCCCAAGAGGGATGCCACGGATAACATTTTAAGCTTGGTGCAGACATCGTCTTTGCCGTTCAGGGGGATACTGTTTGTCACGACCACCTCATCCAGGGGCGAGCTCTGCAACCGCTCAAGCGCCGGCCCGGACAGCACGGCGTGCGTACACGCCGCCCACACGCGCCGAGCCCCGTGCTCCTTACATGCGAGAGCTCCCTGCGCAATCGTTCCAGCAGTATCAATCATGTCGTCCAGCAAAAGCGCATCCCGGCCTGTCACATCGCCGATAATGTGCATCACATGCGCTTCATTGGGGCCTTCGCGGCGTTTGTCGATGATTGCCAGGTTGGCCTGCAGCCGTTTGGCGAACGCCCTCGCCCGCTCGACGCCGCCGGCATCCGGCGATACGACAACCAAGTCGCGGCCGCCTTTTCGCCGGACATAGTCCAACAATACGGGAGCGGCATACAGATGATCCACGGGGATCTGAAAGAATCCCTGAATCTGGCCGGCATGCAAGTCCATCGTGAGCACCCGATCCGCGCCCGCTGTGGTCGTCAGGTCCGCCATGACCTTGGCGGAGATCGGCACCCGCGGCTGATCCTTTCGGTCCTGGCGGCCGTAGCCATAATAGGGAATTACAGCAGTGATCCGGTAGGCCGAAGATCGCTTCAACGCATCGAGCAACAGCCACAATTCCATCCAGTGTTTATTGACCGGATCACAGCAGGACTGAAATACAAACACATCCTTGCCGCGCACGTTTTCATTGATGTGGATGCGGATTTCACCGTCACTGAACGTGGAGACCAGCGCATCGCCTTGCTCCACCTTTAAGTAGTCGCACACTTCTGTGACGAGCGTCGGATTGGACAATCCGGCGAATATCTTCAATTCGTTCACCCTAAGATTCCCCCCGTTTATCTTTCCCTTGGGCGCGTTCGAAGCCGATCAGACGCGCGCCCCGGGGCGTGCGATTTCCCGGTATGAGGTCGGGCCACTTTTTCACACGACCCCTTGAAGGACATGTTGAAGATCAGCGCGCTGCGGTTCCAAAGGAAGAAAGCGATTGTAATCGCCGACGTGGCCGTTGTCAATTGAAGACGCGGGGTGGATCTTGATTGACGCTCGTTCGCGTCACCCATATGCGCCACCCAGGTCGGGAGTCTATGCCTTCGGCAGCCTCTTTGGCCTTCTGTTCCGAAGAAAACACGCCAACGACAGTCGAGCCGCTGCCACAGAGCATTGCCGCCTCAGCGCCGCGGGCGATCAGCAACAAGCGGATCTCGCGCAGTAACGGGTATGCCTGCTCCGTAACGCCCTGGAAGTCATTCTCCACGAGACGCAGGAGATCGTCCCATTTAATGGTGGAATGTGAGGAGAGTGACCCCGACCGGCAATCGGGTGCCGGAAAGATCGCGGCTGACCTGGCATCCGCCAGCCTTTGATAGGCCCAAGCGGTCGCAATAGAAATACCCGGGTTCAGCAGGACAAGCCAGCGATGGCCCTCGATCCGGAGCGAGGTCACACGTTCCCCACGGCCCTCTACAAGCGCAGCCGGCCCGTAAAAGAAGAAAGGGACATCGCTTCCGAGCTCCTGACCGATTCCCGCCATCACGTCGCGCGACCATCCTGTATTGAAAAGGATCGCGAGTGCTTGAATGGTCGCCGCCGCGTCACTGCTGCCCCCCCCGACTCCCGCACTGATCGGTAGACGCTTCTCGAGTCGGATGTGAAGACCGGGAGCTGCTGTCAGACGCCGGAGAACGGCCTCCGCGGCGCGGTAGACCAGATTGTCTCGCCCCACGGACAGTTCGGCGTCCTCGCAGAATAGGCGGATTCCGGCAGCGGTCGGGGCTTCTTCAATGTGAATGGCGTCCGCGAGGTCAAAAGCCTGCATCACGGAATACAGGTTATGGTAGCGATCAGCTCTCCGATCAAGAACGCGTAGGATTAAGTTAATTTTACCAGGAGCCGACACATCGACTCCACGGTTACCCATCATCCTCCTCATCATCATCGCCGGTGCCGCCGCCATTGTGGCGTCCGATTCCAAACTTGTCCATACGATAGCGGAAGGAACGGGCATTGAGCTTCAACAGATGAGCAGCTTCCTTCTTCATGCCCCCC
>JBBRRL010000472.1:0-2596 GCA_038200775.1 Nitrospirales bacterium | reverse complement strand
TCCGCACCGCTGTTGCAAAAGAAGACCTTGTCGGCGAAAGAATGATCGACCAGAAGCTTTCCCAATCGAACTTGTGGTTCGCTATAGAAGAGGTTGGATATCTGTATAAGGGAATGGGCTTGCTGCTGGATTGCTAACGTCACTTTCGGATGACAATGGCCGAGAATGTTGACGGCAATGCCGGCAAAAAAATCCAAGTATTCCCGGCCTTCCACGTCCCAGACTCTTGTCCCCTGCCCCCTTCGTATCGCGAGCGGATGGCGGGTGTAGGTGTCCATAAGGTACTGGCGGGCATAGTCAAATAGTTCTTCAGTAATCATCGTCGGTAGCTAGTTTCAACCGCCCACCAAGCAAAGCTTGCTCGACCCGAAGGCCTGATGATTATTTAAGGCCGCCGGGGTAATCTTCGTGACTTCTTCAAGCTCCATTTCACCCACCCGCCCCACGGCCGCCGAGACGGCCGTTTTTCCCATTGCACCCGCCCAGCTCTGGGCTGTCATTGCACCCAGCCCACCCCGAGCCTGAAGCAGGCTCTTCTCCCGTGGGACGCTTCCCTCTCCCCATGGCACCCGTCCAGCCCTGGAATCTGCCAAGACAGATTCCTTTTCCCCTAGCTAAAATTCAGACGGGCCGAAATAATCCGGCGTGTTATTTTCACGTTGGTCTGATCAGAACGTCTTTGGAGGCGAAGACGGAGAAGCGAAAGCCTTTTGGAGCAGGGGCTCAAGCTCACCGTTCTTCTCCATGGGATTGAGGATGTCAGTATCCCCGTAGAAGGTTCCATCGATAAAGACCTTTGGCAAGGTCGGCCAATTTGTCATTTTCGTCAAGGCTTCACGCTTCGCGGGGTTCTGCAACACATTGATGAGCTCGTAGGGATGACCATACTTATCGAAAAACTGCATCGTCTCCATCGTAAAACCGCATTGAGGGGCAGACTTCGTGCCTTTGCCGTAAATCAGAATCTTATGCTTTTTAATCTCTTGCTCGATTTCTTCTTGAATGGGATCTGCCATAGTTTTCTCCTTCTGAGAGCCTACGATCCGTCTTTAGTTTCCGCCTTGATTTCCAATGCGTGAATGCGACCGTCCTTCATCGGCTCGGCCAGTGCGTCATAGATCAGCCGGTGCCGGTCCAAAAGATTCTTTCCTTTAAATACGTCCGAAATAATGCGAACACTGAAGTGATCCATCGTGCCTGTCCGGTCCGTCACGGAAACAGAGGCATCGGGCATGCATCGCTGAATGTAGTCGGTTAGAGACTCAGCGCTGATCATGACACCTCTCAGAGAATCTCAGGAAACCACTAATTCCCCGTCGGCGTTAAACAATCATCACGCCTCCGGGTCGAGCAACGTCTGTTGGTGGAGGGTAGGGGATTTGAACCCCCGACCCCGACGTTGCGAACGTCGTGCTCTCCCAACTGAGCTAACCCCCCACGCATATCACCCGACATGACACCCGGCCCACCCCGGCGCTGCCAAGACAGGCCTTCTCCCGTGGCCTGGAGTCACTTCGACCACTTGGATAGGGAAGGCAACGGGTGCCCCGGACAGATTTTTTCCCTGCCGCCCTGAGGCCGCCAAGACGGCCTCTTTGCCCTAGCAAGTAGCTGAGTATACAACAGGTTACAATCGAATGTCACCCAGGTTGACCGCCGGGCTAAGGCGCCGCTCCCATTGAATTCCATACAGGCAACGCGCCAGAGGAGGGCTTTCGGCCTGCGGTGTGCCCCGGTCAGCGGATTTGGACCCGGCGGCCCGCAACGCTCAAGCGTCCTTGCGCAAAGAGCTGGATCGCCTGTGGATAGATGCGGTGTTCTTCAACTAAAATACGGGCCGCTAAAGTTTCCTCTGTATCGCCTTCGAGCAACGGCACTGCGGCCTGAAGAATGATTGGGCCCGCATCGACGCCTTCAGTTACGAAATGCACGGTGCAGCCGGACACTTTGGCGCCCCAGTCGATGGCCTGCTTCTGCGGCAACAATCCCGGAAACGCAGGCAACAATGATGGATGGATATTCATCATGCGATTGGCATAGGCCTCGACCAATGCCGGCGTCACAATCTTCATATATCCCGCCAACACCACAAGTTCAACATCACGACCCTGCAGCTCTTTCAGAATGAGGTTGTCGTAATCCTCACGCCCAGCGGCCGCCTTCGGATCCAGAAAGACTGCAGGCGAGCCGTGCTTTTTGGCCCGATCGAGGGCCGGTGCGTCGGCCTTGTTGCTGATTACGACGGCGAGGATTGCACCCAGTGCCTCTTTCTCAATCGCATCAATGATCGCTTGGAGATTAGAGCCGCGTCCCGAGGCCAACACTCCTAGACGGACTCGACCCTCAGGCATACCGCACGGCTCGCGCACCCGTCTCGACCATTCCGATCATGAAGGCGCGATCCCCACATTCCTCTGCGCGGCGGATTGTTTCCTGGGCGTCTTCCGGTGGTACGATCACGACCAGACCGATACCAAGGTTAAAGACCCGCGCCATCTCCTGCGGCTCAATTCCACCCCGGTGCCGGATCAACTCAAATATCGGGGGGGGCGGCCATGTCCCTCGATTAATCACAACCCCGCATCCTTCAGGAAGG
>JBBRRL010000471.1:0-2598 GCA_038200775.1 Nitrospirales bacterium | reverse complement strand
TTTCCGGCGGACACATTGATCGGGCAGGCCTCCCGTGGGATGTATGATGCGGTGGTCGCCATGTACCATGACCAGGGACTGATCGCGCTGAAACTTGCGGCCTTCGGCAAATCCGTCAATACGACTGTCGGCCTTCCGATCATTCGCACCTCCGTCGATCACGGTACAGCCTATGACATTGCCGGAAAAGGCATCGCTGATGAAGGAAGCCTTGTCGAAGCCATTCGCGTTGCAGCGGGATTTGCACGGTATCAGCAGTGAAAAAAGCATATGACGTGGCGTCCAGACCATACCAGCCGTCGACGCTTCCACGCGGACGCAGATCGCTTGGGCAGCACTTTCTCATAGACCGGAACATTGTCCGTAAGATCGTGCGGCTAGCTGAGCTGCAGCCCGGAGAGACAGTTCTCGAAATCGGACCGGGCCG
This sequence comes from Nitrospirales bacterium, assembly GCA_038200775.1. Taxonomy (GTDB): domain Bacteria; phylum Nitrospirota; class Nitrospiria; order Nitrospirales; family NS-4; genus NS-11. Next base: position 2,171 of record JBBRRL010000471.1, on the reverse strand, counting down.
AGGCATCCTGACGGAAGCCTTGCTGGAACTCTCGGGGGCGGTCACCGCAATTGAAGTGGACTCGATCCTCTACGCGCACCTCCGTGATGTGTTTGGTAATCGGTGCAGTCTGAAACTGATCGAAGGGGACGCCCTGGAGTTCGACTATGGGTGTCTCCCCGAATCTTTTCTCGTGGTTGCAAATTTACCCTACTATCTCTCCACTCCTCTTCTTTTTCGGTTGCTCGAGGAAGGCCCGCGCATCAGCCGCATGGTCCTTATGCTGCAGGCAGAGGTCGCCGCCCGGCTTGCGGCATCGCCCGGCGGTAAGGAATACGGGATACTTTCAATTGCGACGCAGTTCAGATGCGAGGTCCGTCTCGCGTTTAAGGTCTCAGCCACCTGTTTTCAACCACCTCCCGGGGTAGGCTCTGCCGTGGTGATTTTGACCCCGTTGCTTCGACCGCGCGTTTCTGTCGAGAACGAAGGATTCTTTTTTAAGGTGGTTCGCGCCGGCTTCGCGCATCGCCGAAAGTCACTGGCCAACTCCCTACGGGATGAAGGCTTTAATCCGGAGAAGACCAAGGTCGCGCTTGCGGGCGTGGGAATTGATGGCGGACGCCGAGCAGAGACGCTGAGCATGCATGAGTTCGGAGCACTCTCGAATCGTCTTCAGTGAAGACGGGACTAAGGCGTACACATCTTGCCATCGAAGACCCGGCAAGGGGATTTGGCCTGCGCCATCTTCCACGATTTCACCAAGGGCAGCGCTCCTTCGCGCATCTCCACCATCAAGTCAATTAAACTGTTGAGCGGGATCTTATCCAAATGCTTCGCGGCCTGGTCTTCGGCCGCCAGGTCCACCATCACCCCATCGGTGCCTATGAGCTTCATGGTCTTAGCCTCAGGATCGATGACGATGACAGTTCCATAATATGCCTTCTCGTTGGATGTTGGTTCGGCGGAGAAAACGGTCAGTGTGATGCCAGCACAAAATGCCATTGCAGTGAGAAAAACTAGGATCTTGGTCATGTCACCTCCTCAGCAGAGGGTTTGAGGCACTCCTACTCGTATCGTATTCCATACAGCTATCGTATCTTACTCCGGATGAAACTGTTCAATGCACCCCTCTCTTAGATTGCGGATCGCGCTGTTAATCTTATGCGCTGCGGCGAACATTATGTTTTGACTGTCCATCAATGCCATGCATATATTGAGAATGATGAGGAAACTTTTGTATGCGCTTAGCGTTTTTACTCTCTTGTTACTACTCATTGTTGTCCTCGTGCCGTTCATGGTCGACCTCAATGCATATCAAGCCCGTTATGTCCCCATCATCGAGCAGGCATTAAACCGGAAAGTCACCCTGAAGGATCTGCGGCTGACCCTCTTTCCCCGCTTGGGCGTGCATGTTACCGAATTCACCGTCATGGATGACCCTCTTTTCACTCAGGAGCCGTTTGCCAGACTCGCGTCGCTGGACGTGGGCGTGAGACTAGGCCCTCTGCTCCGAGGGCGCATAGAAATCGGCGAAATCATCATGCGCGACCCCTCGATCATGGTGAGAAAAAATTCTCTGGGACTTTTGAATGTCGCGACTCTAGGGAAGAAAGTCCCGGCACCGGCGACGAAACCCACGGAACCGGCCGCCCCTACCAGTGGGGGGCAATTGCAAGTTCTGTCTTTCTTGGCTGTTGATCGTTTGTCCGTAACTAATGGACGGCTGAGTTACCGCGATGGCGCGTCCATTCCGGCGGCTGAGTATACGGTGGAAAAGTTTGAGGTCCTCCTGCAGGGTGTCGGTCTTGGGCTCACCCCAGTCGTGCATGTCAGCGGAGTGCTTCAACCCTTGAGCCTGCCCTTGAAGATCGACGGAACGCTCGGGCCAATTCAAGAAAATTTCGCTATTGGGGTGTTTGTCTTTGATGTCGTCCTCGGGAAGGCTGTGATCGAGGTTAAAGGGAGTGCGCTGGCAGGAGATGTACGTTTCTCCGCGTCTGCTCCCCAAATCGAAACGACGGATTTTCCCATCGCTCTGCCGTTGACCAAAGCGTTGCAGTTAAAAAACCTTCATCTTATGGGCGAGGCCAAGGATTCTTCCATTACTATCAGCGCTATTGATGCGCTAATCCCGTTAGGGAAGGACACGGCCACGATAACCGGAAGCCTTATCGGCGGTGAGGCGAGGCTCA
>JBBRRL010000470.1:0-2623 GCA_038200775.1 Nitrospirales bacterium | reverse complement strand
ACACTGTCGCAACTGGCTGAGCAGGCCCCTCGGTGGCGCGCCGCCTTTGGCTATGAATTCCTGGAACGCGCCGATGGCTTCACTGGCCTGGCCAAGACATACGGCTTACGGTTCGCGGAACCGCCACGAGTCATGGATCTCGCCTTAACCTACCAGGCGCTCGCAGATCAAAAGGTCGATGTCATTGCCGGTGATTCAACCAATGGTTTAATCATCGCCCTTAGGCTCACCGTGTTGGAAGACGACAAGCATTATTTTCCAGCCTATCAAGCCGCGCCTATCGTATCGTCCAAGGCCTCGACGCAATTTTCTAATCTTCGACCGGCGCTGTCCCGGCTGGCGGGAGTAGTCACGGACGACGACATGCGCCGACTGAACTACGAGGTCGATGGGAAACGGCGGGATATCGCGAAAGTCGTGCGTGAGTTCAGAGCCATGAAATCTCTTTGAGTCCAGCCGCAAAGCCGTCAGGATATTATTTTTTGGCCTGGGCGCAGTAGGTTTGCTCTGGAAGTGGTGAAAATCCTGCCCCCACGTCTTCCTTGAAGCTGTCGATCTCGGATCTACCTGTTTGCCAGACATGAATGCAATCGGCAACTAGAAACGGTTCAGACTTCGGCGCGCCATCTACGACCACGCTTTTTCGCCCCTGCGTTGTTCCCACGACGACAAAACGATTCCCGAACTGAAGTGCACCGGGTGGTAACTCATCGGGGTATTGCAGGGCGAACTCATACGTCCCGCTTCGTTTCCTGGTGTCTGTCGGTCCGTATACGGGATGTTTCACGATCGGCAACTGCTCTGCGACTATCAACATGCCTTTCTGCGAAGGATTGACTTGAACAATCCGTCCGCCTAATTCGACTTTCGTGCCGGAATCGGATTTTCCGCCGACATTGGTCGGTGAGGACTCTTTCCAAGCGTCAAAATCGAAGGTGGGCGAGACCTTCTCCATAATTTTTGGCGGAAAGGGCGTGGTCGGAGCGCAACTCACGATCGCTAACACACACGCCGTCGAGACCCATGCCGCTCTTTTCATCTGTACCTCCTGAAGTGAGTGGATCTTCAAAGAATCTTCTTAATTGTGAACATTGCCGGAACGTTACATCTGTGTTACAAGATTGTTACATGCTGTTTACCGGAGGTGAATCATGAACATAACCGGACTATTGCTGGTCAGTACCACCTTCGCGTTTGCCGGATGTTCAACATCGCTCTTCCCTGACAGTGTGACACGCGATGTCACGTCCATGGAATTCGGCGTCCTTCAAGCTCAGCCGGATGTGTTCCGCGGGCAAGTCGTTCAGCTTGGTGGGCGAATTGTCGGCGCGGAAGAAACTAAAGACGGCATGGTCATTCGAGTGCAGGAGCTTCCCGTGGATGTGCATCCGGTTTACGGGCCTTCTGAAACCTTGCACCCGACAGCTGAATTCGCCATTTTGTACCTCGGAAAAATCGATCCGGCCGGGATCCAATATGGAAACAAACTGGTTGTCGTCGCCTTGGCGAAGGGATCGCAGGCCGTGAGTGTCGATGGAGTTCCACGGATAGAACCGTATGTCGTCGCTCGGTGCATGCATATCTGGAAGACCGGCGGGTATGGTGTTTATGGAATCGAGGATTTTCCACATACCACAGACGGTTACTGGCCACTCGAACATCAAACGTACTGCTTAGTCTAAATCGCACCCCTGAGAAATAGGCCTCGTCTATTTTCTCAGGGGGTGAACATCTTTCTAGTCATACACACGATTAATCAATCTCACAGCCCTAAATGTTTAGGTTGCTGACTTGAGCCAACAGTCGGCTCGATGAGCAGGCGGGAGTATATCCGCGTCCGCAGGCCCGCGCAAAATCCTGTTCGGCATTGCGCGTGTCACCCATTAAGGAGCGGGCCACACCGCGGTTGTAATAGACCAATGTGTCTGACGCACCCAGTGCAATGGCACTGGAGAAGTCCTTGGCAGCCAGATCAGGGCGACCGGTCAATAGCTGGATGAGCGCGCGGCTCTCATAGACTGCCTTCACATTGCTGTTCAGGCTTACGGCCTGATCCAGGTCGCGCTTGGCTGCAGGATAAGTGTGTTGTAGCCCGTACACGACTGCACGATTGGCATACGCAATGGCATTGCGGTCGTCCAATTCCAGCGCACGGCTCAGATCGGCCAAGGCATGATCCAGTTCTCCAAGGTGTCGATACGCCAGCGCTCGATGAACCAACACAAGCGCAGACTGTGGCGCGAGATGGGTTGCCTCATTCAAGACCTGCAATGCTTCTTGTGGCTGACCCTGCTCAAGATAAGCCACGCCGAGATTGTTTAAAAACATCGGATGGCTCGGATGCAGACGAACGGCTTCCTTAAAATCACCCGTCGCCTCGGCCATTTTTCGTTGCTGACTGTAGACAAAGCCTCTGGCATTCCAGCCCTCCGGTCGGTCCGGTGCTATTTGAATGGCCTCAGAGAACGTGTGGAGTGACTCAGCAATCTGTCGTTGCCTAAACTGTTGCTCACCCTTTGCCAATAACTCAGATGTCAGGTCTGCCGACGGTCTCGTGACACCCAAACTGCATCCCCAAGATAAGATGATCAGGCTCAACAGGCCGATGCGCTTCGCAAGTGTT
>JBBRRL010000469.1:0-2625 GCA_038200775.1 Nitrospirales bacterium | reverse complement strand
TAACCAGACATGTTTTTCGCGGCGATGCCGGGAATTATCTCCCCTTCAAAAGGCTTTCGTACGGTCAGCCCTCTCGTGCGTCGTCCAGTCGTGCCAGATTCTCTTAATCATATCGTTGTCTCCCAAGTCGCGTTCCCCTGGCAGAGAATGCACCATAAGGTGCCGCACCCACCTGCTGTTACCTAGCGGAAGAATAACAAATAAATCAGAACACTCAGGACAGTCACTGCCAGGAAGATTTCCGCCGACACCTTCCCAACTGATTGTTTGACGCGTGGAACCGCCGCCCAGGACTCAACACAATGGCGGCAATGAAGACCGACAGTGGGAAGCGCGTAGCCACAGACGGGGCAGGACTCTAGGGGCACTGGCTAACTGTCGCAGAATCTCACCTAATAGCGAGGATAACAAACGCCCGGTCAGGTTTAGCTTTGCCAGGTTAGACTGTCGCTGAAACGTCACCGGGAAGACCGCTGGGAGGATCCGTGCGATAGTAGCATCGCTCGCGATCGAAACGTCCCCAGGCGGGAGGTAAGGATTCCCGCGGCCTCTCGCATGAGCACGGCTAATATTAGCCGCGTTGCCTTTCTCGGCGATTACATGCCGCGGCAATGTGGAGCGGCTACTTTCACGACTGACATCTGCGAAGCCGTCGCAACGGAGTTTCCCGATTGCGACTGCATCGTCGGTGCCGTCAATGACCGTCCCGAAGGCTATGACTATCCGCCACGGATTCGTTTTGAGATCGAGGAAAAAGGAACTCGATTCCTACCGGCGAGCGGCGGACTTCCTGAACATCAATAACGTCGAGGTCGTCTCGGTCCAGCACGAATTTGGGATCTATGGCGGACCGGCCGGAAGGCATCGAGTGCGTCATCGAGGCATTGCCGGCGATACTTAAGCGACATCCTAATATTGTCTATGTCGTCCTCGGCGCGACGCACCCAAATCTTATCGCCCACGAAGGTGAAAGTTACCGATTGAAGTTGGAACGGCTTGCCGAAGATCGCGGTGTAACGGGGAACGTGATCTTTTACAACCGTTTCGTGACCCTGAAAGAACTGACCGACTTCATCGGCGCGGCTGACATCTATATCACGCCATACCTGAACGAAGCGCAGATCACTTCCGGCACCCTCGCCCATGCTTTCGGCGCGGGTAAAGCCGTCATCTCGACGCCTTACTGGTACGCACAGGAATTACTCGCGGGTGATCGTGGCATCCTTGTGCCGTTTGCTGATAGCTCAGCCATCATTGAAACCGTCGATCGTTACTTATCCGATGCCACTTTCATGACGGCCGCGCGGAAGCGCGCGTGGCGCCTTGGGCGACAAATGATCTGGCCGGTCGTGGCGCAGCGTTACATGGAAACCTTCGAACTGGCTCGCCGAATCGAACTACCAGCTCCACTTCTCCCAAAAATCCGCAATATCTGAACGTATCATTTTCCCCGTCTCGCCTAACGAGAGTAATGGCATCGAGGACGCGCGCTTCGTCCGCTTCGTCGATGACGATGAGAGCGTGACCTACTATGCGACCTACACCGCCTATAACGGGCGGGTGATTCTGCCACAGCTGATCGAGACGACAGATTTTCTGCAATTTCGCGTCCTCACCCTGAATGGCAGCGCCGTGCAAAACAAAGGCATGGCGCTGTTCCCGCGCCGGATCGACGGACGCTATGCCATGCTCTCGCGGCAGGACGATGAAAACCAGTTCATCGTGTTTTCAGATAACCCGCATTTTGGGAGTGACCCGCAGCTTCTCCAATGCCCACGGCAGCGATGGGAGTTAGTCAAGGTAGGTAATTGCGGTTCGCCCATTGAAACCGAGGAGGGCTGGTTAGTCATTACCCACGGTGCCGGCGCGATGCGAAAATATTGCATCGGCGCCTGCTCGATCTCCACGATCCGTCTCAGGTTATCGGACGCCTGGATATACCTCTCTTGCAACCAGAAGGGACCGGCCGGGAGGGTTACGTCCCGAATGTCGTTTACTCCTGCGGTTCACTAATCCACCGGGGAAGGCTGATTCTTCCGTACGGTCTCAGCGATAGCGCATCCACTATTGTCCAATTTGAGGTAAACGAACTTCTGGCAGCTTGCAGAAAACGCTGAGATTCTCCCATCTTCCATCTTCTGAGGCTGGCATGATCGAGACCGAAATCGACGAAGCTCGAAACCTTTTTGTTATCCAATATCACGGCCACGTCACGGCCGACGAGACCGCCGCGCAGTTAGAGCCCATGAAAGCTGCTCTGGCCAGGATGCGACCGGGCTTCGGCCTGCTCGCCAATCTCACCGACCTCGAATCCGTGGACGCCGCCTGTGCCCCGCATATCCGAGAGATCATGGATTACGCCAACGCGCACGGCGTCGTCGCCGTCGTGCGCGTCATCCCCGATCCCCGCCGCGACATCGGTCTGCAGATCATGTCGCGCTTTCACTACAGCGGTGAAGTCCAGATCGCCACCGCCGCCACAATGGATGAAGCGATGAAGATCCTCTTCGATTGAAAAGCCGCTCGTGAATTGCGGGCAAACTCTGCCTTCCACCTCCCGCCTGCCTCTTATCACCTCTGGTCAGCGCTTCTCCGCTTCTTGGCCTCTAAATAAACCGAGAACCC
>JBBRRL010000468.1:0-2652 GCA_038200775.1 Nitrospirales bacterium | reverse complement strand
GAGTGGGCGAGACAGCTCCTCGGAAAGAACGGCGGCCACCGGGGCGTGACGAAGAGCGTCAATGAATAGTTCATTCGCGACGATGTCGAGCCGCTTTTGTGCGTCGCCGTCAAAGTTAGCCGTGCCAACGGCGGCTCCCATGGCGTCGGCGATTTGGCCGAGCGACACCAGATCTGAGACCTGAATTGCCGCCTGCGCAATCAGGCGAAGCAGCACCGCAATTGCCTGCCGCTCCTTGCTGCGGTTCGCCACGCTGTCCAGGAAGTCGTCGAGCGGCGAATCTTTTGCGACTGCGAGTTGCAATTCTGACGGACCAGGATTCGCCTCGACACGTATACTGGGGACCTGACGGGCCATGCACAAAACTAACAGTTTGCCGTACAAAATAAAAGTGAATATAATTGCATTGCCGGTCAGAAAAATTGAGTATCGGCTCCGATGACGTGATTGGCCGAGTCCTCAAACCGATGCAGGAGGAAGGGGATCAGCGCAGGCGATTCAGAGTAAGCCCGTACACGTCAGGCACTGGTTGCTAAGGGTTTGCAAAACAATAATATGTACAAATCATAAGATATAGGGTATGTTTTATGTAGTGGCAAGCCATACCTCACCTGCTTCTTCAGAGAAGGCGTGGATGAGGGTTCTCGGAACCTTGAATGAGTATCAGGCCCGTCTGTTTGTCGCCGAGAAGGCACTTGATGCGGGACGAGGCGGGATCACTCATCTGGCTCGTCTGACGGGGATGTCACGGGTGACGATTACTCAGGGAGTAAAGGATCTCAGCAGCGCCGCCAGGTTAAGAAGCGCGTCCTCGGGCCGTGTGCGGAATCCCGGGGGCGGGCGGAAGAAAGTGGAGGACAGCGATCCCACGTTGCTGCGCCGGCTCAAAGAGATTGTCGAGGAGACCACGGCGGGCGATCCGATGAGCCCACTGAAGTGGACCAGTAAGTCCACGCGAACCATTGCTCTGGAACTGACCCGGTCGGGGCATCCGGTCAGTAGCGTCACAGTAGGCCGTTGCCTGGAGGATATGGGTTACACCTTGCAGGCAAACGTGAAGACTCGTGAAGGGGCGCAGCATCCAGATCGTGACGCTCAGTTCGGGTATTTGAACCGGCAGGTGAACAACTTCCGGCGGGACGGGTCCCCGGTGATCTCGGTGGACACAAAGAAGAAGGAACTGGTCGGAGCCTTTAAAAACGCAGGCCGCAGATGGCTGCCCCAAGGAAAAGCCGACGAGGTGTCGGTTCACGATTTTCCGCACCTCGGCGAGGGTAAGGCGATTCCTTACGAAGCCTATGACATCGCCCGCGACAGAGCCGTGGTCAATGTTGGGGTGACTCACGATACGGCCGAGTTCGCCGTGGAGAGCATCCGGCGCTGGTGGCGTCTGGACGGAAAACGGCACTATCGGGGAGCGGAAAGACTGCTCATCTGCGCCGACAGCGGAGGCAGCAACGGAAACCGGCAGCGCGCCTGGAAACTTCATCTGCAGGCGCTCAGCGACGAAACGGGCATGGCTATCACGGTCTGTCATTACCCGCCGGGCACGAGCAAGTGGAACAAGATCGAACACCGGCTCTTCTCTTTCATCAGCCTGAACTGGCGTGGCAAGCCGCTACTCAACTTTGAAACCGTCATCAATCTCATTGGTGGCGCCCATACCAGAAGCGGTCTCAAAGTCAAAGCCGTTCTGGATACTAATCAATACGAGACTGGTGTGGAAACGCCGGATGAAGAAATTGATAAGTTACTGCTCAAAAGGCATAAGACCCATCCCCACTGGAACTACACTCTGCTGCCTCGCAACGCATGAGCCATCAGCCCTAAATTGTACATATTATTGTTTAGCTGACGCTTAGGAAGTCATCCAGCGTTAAAGGTTTCCTGATACAGCGCTCGACGCCGCGCATCGCGGTGTTGTGCATGTCCTGGGACAATTCCGATGACGTGAGGATGGCGACCGGAACTTCTGCGAGCTTTGGCATACTACGGATCGTTTTCAACACCGCAAGGCCTCAATCGCTGGCAAAATCAGGTGCCGGTTGCATCGATTTCACTCCCCGGGCGGGTAAAGTTGAAGCCGGCGCCCTGTCTTTGGAGGGTCCCCCGTTTGCCGATTCCGTGGGTTTTCCGCAGCAGCAAAGCCAGATTGAAGCCGATCGCGTGGAACAGAAGCCGCTTGAGAATGTGGTTCCGCTTCCGCAAGTGCGTTCGTCTCAGGCCGCGCTCATTCACCAACCCTACATTGGCCTGTGCTTCCTGCTGCGTTTGCTGAATCGTGGTCGTGTCGCCCAAGTCGGCGGCCTGCCAGGTGACGGCCACCACCCCCCCACTCGATAGATCCACGGCGTGCTCGGCCTTGTGCGCCAGATGTGTCCGGCCGTCCTCATTCTCGCGATCCGCGCATCCCTATCGGTAGGGCTCATCCACTCCTGGTTGGAGGCCTTCTTGTTCCGCTTCCGGTCCATCCGCGCCAACTGCTCCCTGGCCGGATGCTGCATCCCTTCTATCGCGTCGATGGCAATCGTTTGCCCTCGATCCACCCTTCTTCACCCAGCACCCGCACAAACCAACGGAACACCTCCTTGTGCGTCTCCACTGGCAACAACCGTCGCGTCCGCGAAATGGTCGAATGATCCGGCGTCTGCT
>JBBRRL010000467.1:0-2654 GCA_038200775.1 Nitrospirales bacterium | reverse complement strand
GCTTCGTTTATCACCTTTTTGTCGATGCCTGCTTCATTTGTGGGCGGCATTCTGACGATGCACGTTTTCGGGATTAGTATAAATTCGATGACTCTTGGCGGCCTGGCGATCGCCATCGGCGAGGTCGTTGACAACGGGATAATCACCGTAGAAAACGTCGTCCGACGGCTGCGCCTCAACCGGAACGCCGCCGCTCCTGCCCCAACAATCGAAGTCGTGTTCGATTCAGTGCAGGAAATTCTAAATTCCGTGATCTATGCAACTTTGATTGTCATATTGATCTTCCTGCCTATCTTCTTCCTCCAAAGTCTCGCCGGGCGAATCTTCAGCCCCCTCGGCATCAGCTACATTGCGTCGGTGACAGCGTCCCTGGTCGTGGCTGTCACGATGGTGCCTGCTCTTTGTTATTTGCTCCTCGTGCGTCGAGAGGAAAAGGTCCTCGATGGGGGCATCGTCCTGCAGCCTACGACGGGCCGCGAGATGCTCGTGCATACCGCTCATCTAGATAACGGAGGCCATCATGAGGAGGAGACCCGTTTCGCTCTTTGGCTGAAGAGCCATTTTTCACGACTGCTAAACGTGGCATTACGACGGTTCTGGGCGGTGGTGACCCTGTCGGTCATAGCGCTTGCATTGTCTCTTGCCTTGCTGCCGTCTTTTGGCTTTTCCTTCTTGCCCGAGTTTCACGAGGGCAACTACATCATCGCCATGACCACATTGCCTGGCACTTCGCTCGATGAATCGATGCGTCTCGGTGGCCTGGTGCGACAGGATCTGCTCAAGTATCCACAAGTGGTTTCTATCGATCAGCGGGCCGGACGGAGCGAACTGGACGATGATGCGCAACCACCCAATTTCAGCGAGTTCGACGTGAGGCTCGATTTTGCGAAGGACCGGAAGATGTCCCCGGACGAACTTATCAAGAAGATCCGCGGCGATCTCGCCGAAATACCGGGGGTTGTGTTCAACGTGGGACAGTTCATCGCTCACCGTATGGATGAAGTACAGTCGGGCGTGCGCTCTCAGGTAGCCATTAAAGTCTTCGGTGACAACCTCTCCACGGTTTATCAGATCGGGCAGCAAATCCAGGATCTGTTGCACGGCGTCTCCGGAGCTGTCGACATCAATCTGGAGCAACAAATCAATGTTCCGCAGGTGACTATCAAGATCAACCGCAGCAAGGCCGCCCGTTATGGCATCGCCGTCGGCGATGTGGCCCAGGATATCCAGATCTCATTGAACGGAGAGACGGTGTCCAGCGTTCTGGAGGGGCGCCGTACTTTTGATCTGTACGTGCGCATGGAGGATTCGGCTCGCAGTAGTGTGGAAGCCATCCGCAATCTGCCAGTCGATGCACCGGGCATGAATCCTGACGGAAGGGCGACGATACCATTGCGGGAGGTCGCCGATGTCGAAGTACAGGATGAACCTTATTCGATAAACCGGGAAAACGTGCAGCGTTTGATCACGATCGGCTTCAACGTTCAGGAGCGCGATCTGGCGAGTGTCATAAAAGAAACTCAATCCAAGATCGCCGCCAAGATAAAATTGCCACCCGGCTACTACCTAGAATACGGCGGCCAGTTCCAGAGCCAGCAGGAGGCCAACCGAACCTTGCTGAGCCTGGGCGCTCTCGCCCTGTTAGGCGCTCTGCTGCTCCTCTACAAGGTATTTGGCACCTTCCGCGAGGCCTTTCTGGTGCTGTTCAATCTCCCGCTAGCCATGATTGGCGGCATCGTGTCGCTATATCTTGCGGGCGCAAATATGAGCGTTGCGGCGGTGATCGGCTTCATTACGCTTTTCGGCATTGCCACGCGCAATGGCATCATTCTGGTGACCCATTACAACCAGCTACGCAAAGAGGGAAGACCGCTGCAGGAGGTCGTGGTGCAGGGTACTCTCGATCGTCTCATCCCGGTGCTGATGACCGCAGCTACCGCCGCGCTAGGTCTGTTTCCGCTGCTCTGGGGTTCGCCCGTCGGTAAAGAGCTGGAACAGCCGCTGGCCCAGGTCGTACTAGGCGGGCTCTTTACCTCGACCTTTTTGAACATGGTCGTAGTCCCAACGGTCTACAACCGCATCGAGCAATGGCACGAAAGACGCCAGGGCAACCTTAACCCCCAACTTCTCTCAAAGGGAGATTTAGCATGACTAGAATATCAACGATAATTGCCACTTTAAGATCGCTGGCTATGGGTTTCATATTGTCCGGCGCTCTTATATTCCACGTCTCGGCACGGGCTGCGGAGAATGATACGTCCGTAACGGTTCCCGATACCCCTGCGGCGATCTGGCAGAGCGTGGATAAGGAGACGGAGGAAATGGCGAAGGCGATCCAGGCGGGCACGCTCACGGATCTCCATCACCACGCTTTCGCCATTCGCGACCTGGTGGCCGCATTGCCAGCCCATTCCCCCTCCCTGCCAGCCGACAAACTGGCGAAGATAACGTCGGACAGCAAGTTTGTCGCGACCCTGGCTGAACGGCTGGATGCCGCGGGGGATTCCCGCGATAAGGTGGCGTCGGAATCGAACTTTGAGAAGCTGAAAACCGTTTTGAATTCAATACGGGCGAATTATTCTGACTCCAGCCAGCCCGCGAAACATTCGGAAAACTCCGGATCGGATTCGTTGACGGCCGTCGCGGAAGGATTC
>JBBRRL010000466.1:0-2654 GCA_038200775.1 Nitrospirales bacterium | reverse complement strand
CACAATGTTCGACAACAAGGAGGCGACACGACTCCGCGCACGCAAAAGAGAGGATTTGGATCGGAGAAGCTGGCTGCGATTGATGCCGGTGCTGGCGGCCGCAGTGACTGGGTCAGCACAGCAGCCTGCTTCGGAGCAGCAGAGAATCGATCAACAAACCTTGCACCTTGGTCTGAAGCTAGTCGGGATTGAGGTGACCAATGAGCAGGAGGCCATGATGCTGCCGGATGTCTATGGCAGCCTCGGCCAGTATGAGGCTTTGCGTCAGATCGACATTCCTTATCAACCGAGCCCGGCCGAACGCGATCGGGGAAGCGGCGGCCCATTGTTGAAGCGTGCCCGCCAGAGCCAATCCAATCGCGCTCAACATTACATCGTGCCGTGCCGCTTCACAAGCCCTCTCCGTCGCATTGTGCAAAGTTTTCCTGGCTCGAGGCCCGAAGCTGATCCAAAGGTGATCAGAGGAAAAAGGCCACGGGAGGATGCGGCCTGATGCTCTGCCGCAGAGGTTCGTAAATGCTTCGTAGGTAAAACCACCACGGCAGCTTCACATACCCAAAGGAAATGCCGAAAACAAACAGAGCGATAAGTATTCGCTTCATGACAACGGAAGAATCAATCTTAATCTGTTTGTAAAGCTCAGGAACAAGAAACATAGTGGCATCAGCTTACTTTTATTTACATGGCGCGGGTAACTCCGATGTTATAGAAGTCATCTCTCTTACTGCAAGAGACTCACCCAAAACAAAGAGGAAACATGAAATTACGTTTAGTTTTATTTTCAAGCATGTTGGCAATAGCGGCTTTTGCCGCTGACGCAGTGACGGGCAAGTGGGCGGCCGATGTTCCTGGACGAGGTGGCAACACCCAAAAGGTCACCATGGACCTGAAAGCCGACGGCGACAAATTAACCGGCACCATTAGCAACCCGCAGGGCGAGACCGCCATCACCGATGGAAAGGTCAGCGGCGACACGGTAACGTTCACGGTCACTCGTGAGATGCAGGGCAACACCGTAAAGATGAACTACACCGGTAAAATGGCCGGCGATGAAATCAAGTTCAACATGGTCCGTGAGGGTGGGCAGGGTCAGGCCCGCGAGTTCACCGCGAAGCGCTCCACTACTTAACTCGCGCCATCTTCCCGCATCAGAACTTACCTCGGAGGCCGGGCAAGCACCGGCCTTCCGCCAATTTAGTCCTTCACGTAGATTACCCCAAAATGGTGATCTACCACCTGACCACTGGCATCCACAGAGAAGTTGGAAGTGATCAATCCGGTTGCGTCCTTGAACTGTCCTTCTCCGCCGTCGACTTTCCAGCTAACCGCACCCGCCATCGACGTCGATGCTGCTTGCGTGCCAAGATAGCCCTGACCAACAGTGCTGAATTTCAATGTGTCGTCCCCTTCACCGAACGAAATGGTTCCGTTCTCCTGGAACGTATCGGAACCCGTCATGCGAACCTCGGACTCAAAATAAGCCAGACCGCCCTCTGCGGGGATAAAAGTCCCAGTCACTCCGTCAGGCCCTACAACGGTCTTAACCGAACAACTGGTCGCGCTGGTGGTGGCTTTCATTACCCCTGACTCGCCACCCGGCGTAGCAGTACCTTTGAATTGCATACAGTAGATGATTTCGCGCATGCTTCTACTGTATGCTTATCCAGAGGTAGTCGCATGAGCACCAATTTGCCCCCGAATCCAAACCAGCCGCCTTACGGAAATCAGCAAGGTTATCAGCCGCCAGCGGGGGCGCCTTACTATCCGCCTCCCGCCAAGAAGAAGATCAGCCCGATCGTCTGGATTTTAGGCGGCCTCGGGGCATTCCTGATCCTGATCGTAATAGCCATTGCCGGCGCCGGTTTCTTCCTGGTTCATAAAGCCAAACAGGCCGGACTTGATCCCGACCTGATGAGGCGTAATCCGGCGCTTGCCACGGTGAAAATGATGGCAGCGCTGACTCCTAATATAGAGGTGCAATCGATTGACGAAAGCCGCGGTATCGTCACCGTGCACGACAAGAAGGAGGGCAAGAATTTTACGGTTAATCTGGAAGACGCAAAGAAAGGGAAGTTTGTTTTTCAAGAGGACGGCAAAGATGCGGTTACTCTGAACGCAACCGGCGATGGAAAGAGCGGCGCGGTGGAGATCAAGTCCGCTGACGGAACGGTGAAGATCGGCGGGGGTCAGAACGCGAAGGTCCCAACATGGGTTCCCGATTATCCCGGATCGGAGCCGACCGTTGCCTACTCAGCGCAGTCCAAGGACGGGGATAGCGGGAGCTACCAGTTCAGGACCAAAGATTCTACTGACAAAGTAGCCAAATTTTATGAGGATGGCTTGAAATCGTCCGGAATGAAAGTCACGACGACGATCAGTACATCGGGGGCCAGCGGCAGTGGAGGCATGATCGTCGGAGAAGACGATGGCAAGAAGCATTCTGTCATTGTGCTCCTCGGATCGGAAGAAGGCAGCACGACTGTAAGCGTCACTTTTACAATGAAGAAATAAGCCGCCTCTTGCGCTAAAGAGTTCGCCGTTCTGAAGAGGCGTCTAATCTAGCCCGGTGCTTTCCGCGCGGTAGGCGAAAGCTCCCGGATGTCACTGGATCATGATGGGTGCGGGACCGACACAATGCTGTCTCTCCTCCCGCT
>JBBRRL010000465.1:0-2670 GCA_038200775.1 Nitrospirales bacterium | reverse complement strand
GATCGATCTTGCGATTGAATCGCTTCTCGATGGACTCATCGCAGAGTATCGGATTTCACCGGATCATTTGCTCTGGTACTACACTCCGATGGCGATTCCGTTCAGCGCCCATTTGAAACCCGCAGCCACCATCTACGACTGCATGGATGAACTCTCTGCCTTTCAAGGCGCCGATTCCGCATTGAAACAAAACGAGCAGGAATTGTTTCGCCGCGCCGATGTGGTTTTCACTGGCGGGCACAGCTTATATGAGGTGAAGAAAAAGCAACATTCCAATGTGTACGCCTTTCCCAGCAGTGTGGACGTGCCTCATTTCGAGAAGGCCAGAACCCACACCGGCGAGCCTGCCGATCAGGCGGCGATTCCGCATCCCCGATTGGGATATGTCGGAGTTATTGATGAGCGCATGGATTTGGAATTGCTCGCCCGATGTGCGGAACTCCGCCCGGCTTGGCATTTCGTGATGGTGGGTCCCGTGGTGAAGATCCAGGTTGAATCTCTTCCGAAGGCGCCGAACATTCACTACGTTGGGGGTAAAAGTTACGACGAACTCCCTGCTTATCTTGCCGGTTGGGATGTGGCTCTTTTGCCCTTCGCAAGGAATGAATCCACCAAGTTCATCAGTCCGACCAAGACTCCCGAATATCTGGCAGCGGGCAAGCCGGTGGTCTCTACATCAATACGTGATGTGGTGCGCCCATATGGCGAGAACGAGCTGGTGCTGATAGCGGATCGGCCGGAAGATTTCGTTGCCGCGGCGGAGCGCCTTCTTGCGAATGGCCCGGGACACGTGCAGTGGCTCGCTCAGGTTGACGAATTTCTTGGGTCGATGTCATGGAATCGCACGTGGCAGGGCATGAAACTTCTGATCCAGGATGCTGTTTCCAGCCGGGGACAGCGCGCCGAAAGTAGCGAAGAACCGATGATGATCAATCCGGCAGAAAAGGGGAGGGATGCATGTTTGACTATCTGATCGTTGGAGCCGGCTTCGCCGGTGCCGTGGTGGCTGAACAGATGGCTCGCAACTTTGGACGAAAGGTTCTCATTGTGGACCGCCGCCCACATATCGGCGGTAACGCCTACGATCATTATGATAAGGACGGGCTGCTCGTCCATAAGTACGGTCCTCATATTTTTCATACCAACTCCAGAGATGTTTTCGAGTACCTCTCGCGCTTCACTAAATGGCGCAATTATGAGCATCGGGTTCTTGCGAAAGTGGATGGGCAGTTGGTTCCGATACCCATAAACCTCGATACGGTCAATCGCATTTACAATATGAAGCTAACCTCCTCCGAATTGGAGGACTTCTTCGCTTCTATTGCCGAACCGTGCGCGAATGTGCGTACTTCTGAGGATGTTGTCGTCAACCGGGTGGGACGTATGCTTTACGAAAAGATGTTCCGGGGTTACACAAGGAAGCAATGGGGCCTGGACCCGTCCGAATTGGATGCTTCCGTCACCGCGCGAATTCCTGTGCGGACAAGTACCGACGATCGGTACTTCACGGACACCTATCAATCGATGCCGCTGCGCGGATACACGCGGATGTTCGAGAACATGCTGGATCATCCGAACATCACGGTATGCACAGACGTGGATTATCGCGACGTTGCCTCACAAATTCACTATGGCCAGATGGTCTACAGCGGGCCAATTGATGAATTTTTCAACTACCGCTTTGGAAAATTGCCGTATCGGTCCCTGGAGTTCAAGCATGAGACGTACGAGCAGGAACTCCATCAACCGGCAGCCGTCATCAACTATCCGAACGAGCATCCCTATACTCGCGTGACCGAATTCAAGTACCTGACCGGACAGTCGCACGCGAAGACCAGCGTCGTATACGAATTCCCCCGGGCGGAAGGAGACCCGTATTACCCCGTTCCACAACCGGAGAACGCGATTCTCTACAAGAAATATCAGGCGCTGGCGGATGCTACTCCCGGCGTGCATTTCGTTGGGCGCCTCGCGACCTACAAGTACTACAACATGGACCAAGTCGTGGCCCAGGCGTTGACACTCTGCGGAAAACTGCAGGGTACGACGCGGGCGCAGATGCTACACGCGGAGCCGTCCGCGGCAATCGCGAGTTGATCGCTTATTCCAGCAGGCCCGTCATGTTGCGGATGATCTGTGAGTCGAATTTCGGCCGGCGGTCGTAGGTCAGTAGTCCGTTGATCTCCTGCTCGACGTCGTAGAGTTGGGTGTAACAGACGCCCATAATCGAAGGGACCTTTGCAATCGCCTCGTACAGCCCGCGCATACGGTGGATGGCATTCGCTTTGTCGTGCTCAACGCCGTCATAGCCCCAGGAATTATCGGGAATACGGTTGAGGTCTTCGGGCAAAACATAGCCGACGCCGCCGAATTCGGACAGAAACAGGGGTGAGCCGTTATACTTCTGGCCGGGTGCAAGATACATCTTCCCGTACTTGGGACGCGGCAGTGTTCCATGAGGCACTGCGTTGAATCGGTCTAGGATCTCTTGACCGGTCCTGGTGTAGTCGTGGATCGCGAACAGATCGGTGCAGTCGGTATGCTCCCATCCGTCGTTATCCACAACCAAACGCGAAGGGTCCAGCGACTTGGTCAGGAAATACATTGCCTTCAGGTGGGCCTGCTGCTGCGGATCGCTGAGATTAGGAACGCCCCAGCTCTCGTTGATAG
>JBBRRL010000464.1:0-2685 GCA_038200775.1 Nitrospirales bacterium | reverse complement strand
CTTGGTTGTAAAATATGGATTGAAGATTTTCCCAAGCTCTTCCTCCCCGATACCGCTGCCGGTATCTGAAACTGATACTTCGACGGTTCCGGTTGGGTCGGTCGGGACCGAGCCTTGGACTGGTACTCCAGAATACTCTGGGTCAACGGGGGCGACTTGACCTTCTCGTTCGTGTGGTCGATAAGCGGTGCGAAGGTGAAGACGTCCGCCGGAGGGCATGGCTTGAATGGCATTAAGCACGACATTCATCAGACATGTCTTGACCTGAGCGTGATCTGCATGCAGGTGCGGTATCGTAGGCGGCGCATCCAGGCTGACCTCGACGCCCTGCTCAAGGGCCTTCTGCTGCGCCAAGCCGACGACATCGCGGATCAGCAGATTGAGATTCACATCGGTTTTGTTTAGCGCCAAGGGTTTCCCGACGGTCAGAAAGTTTTCCACCATGCTGTTGAGGCGATGGATCTCGTCCTTGATGTTCGACATCAGCGCCTGCGTTTCCCGCACGGCCGGGTCGCGGTTACCGGTCAGCCGACTGCGGATATGGTCTATGCTGAGGCTGATGAAGTTCAAAGGATTTCGAATTTCATGCGCGATGCCGGAAGCAAGTTTTCCAACGGCCGAAAGCCGCTCCGCCTCACGCAGGCGCTCTTCGAGTTCACGATGCTGTCGAAGCTTCTCTACCATCTCATTAAAGCTTTGGGTCAATTCGGCAATCTCGTCACCACCCTCCACTTCGATGGTTTTCGTCAAATCGCCGGCTGCGACGCACTTCGCGGCCTCTACGACTCCGTGCAGGGGCTGGACATATTTTCGAGCTAAGTACAGGGAGGCGCCAATGCCAAGGGTAAAGATCAACAAGGTCACGGTGACGCGCTTGATCAATGTCTCCCGGTTGACTTGCGTCAGGTCATCAAGGGTGAAGGTGACGTGAATATAGCCCAGCACTTCCGTGCCATCCACGAGCGGAGCCGTGACGCTGTATTCCCGATGGCCGTCCTTAATCACCGTGCTTTCCATTTTTCGGCCGGCTTGAGGAGGCGGCGAACTGGCCACCACCTCTTTTTTCACATCCAGGAGTTTGATCTCCTTCACGCCTTTCTTCACCAGGCGGCCGAGAAGTTTCTGCAGTTGTCCGGCATCAGGTTCGCCTGAAAGCTGTTCCAGACTGACAGCAGTTGCATTTGAGAGATCGTTAATGCTCTCCTCGATATCGGCGAGCAACGCTTGTTGCGACATTTGAGAGAGGATCACGGAGGCGGTGAGCGAGAGCGCCAGCAGGGTCAGCATCATAATCATGAGCTTCGTCGTCAGCCCGATACGATGGAAGATATGATCGTTCATCGCGCGGAGCTTGCTCAGGACCATTTATGCCGCCAGTGTTCCAACGATGGAGAGCACCACGCCACGGGGCACCGCTCCTTCTCGGATCAAACGTATAGGGAGGACGGTCGTATCCACTACCGTACTGGGAAGTCCGCCGGCCGTCGGGCCGCCGTCTAGAATCAGGTCTACGTCGACGCCTAGGCCCGCTTGGACCTCTTGCGCGGTGGTAGGGGGCGCCGCGCCGCTTCGGTTAGCGCTCGTCCCCGTCAGCGGCCCACCTACAGCTCCCAACAATTGCTGAACGGAATCAGCAGCGGCGAGTCGGATCCCAATTGTCCCCGTTCCCGCACCAACCATGGCAGGGACGCTCTGGCAGGCTCGAAAGACAATCGTGAGAGGACCGGGCCAACAGGCATTCATCAGTAGTTCCGCGCTCTGAGGAATATCCTCAACCAAGCCTTCGAGCTCCTTTCGATGACGTATGAGCACGAGGATCGGATTTGTGCCGCGACCTTTGAGCGTAAAGAGGCGACGAAGGGCTGCCGCATCGAACGGCGTGACTCCTAAGGCGTAGAATGTATCGGTCGGGAAAGCAACGACCCCTCCGGCATGCACCAGGCGTGCCGCCCGGACCAGCATCTCGGGCGTGATCGGACAAAGAGTGCTGTTCACTATCCGGCTTCCACCTCTCGAGACGACTCTTCCACTGCCGCGGCCATCGTTTTTTTATGCTGTCGCAGCCGGTCAGCCACGGCTGAATCTTTTCGCGCAATGATCTGGGCGGCAAGAATCGCGGCATTTTTGGCGCCCGCTTTGCCGATTGCCATTGTCGCCACGGGCACGCCCGCAGGCATCTGGACTGTAGCCAACAGCGCATCGATGCCTTTCAACGCCGACCCCTCGAGCGGCACGCCGATCACCGGCAGAATGGAATTGGCCGCCATGACGCCCGCGAGATGCGCTGCGCCGCCTGCTCCGACAATCAGCACCTCGAGCCCTCGTTCTTCCGCCGTCTCCGCAAGCTTGTGCGCCCGCTGTGGTGACCGATGGGCCGAGGCGACCGACATCTCGCAGGCAATGCCGAGTTCTCGAAGCGCTGTACGAGCCTCCCCCATAGTCGGCGCGTCGGAAGCGCTTCCCATATAAATACCAACCCGCGGTTTTTTATTTTCGCTTGTCATAATCCTCACATCCGGTTCGTATTATAGCATCTAAGAAGCAAAAGCCCGCGAGCCGATATCCGTACGATACTGCATTCCTTCGAACCGGATCGTTTGGACGGCGGCGTACGCTTTGGCGCGCGCCAAGCCAAAATCATCTCCGACGCCCGTCACCCCCAGGACCCGACCGCCGGCGGTCACG
>JBBRRL010000463.1:0-2693 GCA_038200775.1 Nitrospirales bacterium | reverse complement strand
CGCCACCATCCCGGGCATCGGCAGCGACTGTCATGTGCGGCTCCGGGATATGGCCAGACAGCCCAAGCGCTTCCGTAGCGGCTAGATGATATTGGATCGTGTGCATGGCGAACCGATCTGCCTGCACAATGTGGGTATACAGCCTACCTCGCCACCGATGCTCACTGTTGTAGCCGATACGCGTCGGGGCGCCTGACAGCCTGCCAAGGATGGCTGAGCGATCCCCGTCGGTCAGGTCCACCACCACATCGAACCGTCGGCGGCGAAGCTCCACGAGCAGCCGCCAATTTCTCACGCCTTCCCGGGCGACTACCATCAATTCATCGAGCGCCGGGTGATCCTGAACAACTTCCTCGGTCCCGGCATTGACCAGCATGGTGATTCTGGCCTTGGGGAAGCCCTCGCGCAAACGAGTGAGCACCGGCGTCGACAGGACAACATCCCCGATATACCGGAGCTTTATCACAAGGATACTTTGAGGAGTCTCAATTAGCATCGGCGGTGCCCGTGGTGCGAGCGAGCTCAGCGTACACTTCAAGCAGTTCACCTGCCGCGCGCTCCCATGTGAAACCTCTGGCACGGATTCGCCCTCGGCGACGAAGATCCTCGCGCAGGTCGTCGCTCGAAAGCACTTTTACAATGGCATTCGCAATGGCCTCCATGCTTGTCGGATCCACCAAGAGGGCCGCGTCCCCCGCCACCTCGGGCAGCGCGGAAGTGTTCGAACAGATCACCGGGGCCCCGCAGGCCATCGCCTCGAGGACGGGCATTCCAAATCCCTCATAGAGCGATACGAATGCGAAGAGGGAACAAGATGAGTAGAGCGACTGAAGATCCTCCGCAGGCACATGCCCGACAAACCCCACCACCGGCGTAAGGTCTGCACATTGAATCGCCTGATAGAGCGCCTCCGCCCCACGCTCCAACCCCCCGAGGATTATCAGCTGAAACTTGGCGCGCAGATCGGGCACGCGTCCGAACGCTTCGATCACCCGCTCGACGTTCTTGCGTGGCTCGGCGCCTCCACTCACAAGAATGAAATTATCCCCATGAATACCGTAACGCGACTTGACCGAGTCGATCCTCGTTCTGTCCTCGACGGGAGAAAAGTCTCCTCCGGGGCCGTTATGCACCACCTTGATGCGTTCTGCGGGTACGCCATAAAGGTCCGCGATGTCGGTTGCTGTGTGTTGAGAGACGGCGATCACACGTGAGGCGCGAAGCGCAGTCCGGCGGCTCCGGCGAAACGAGCTCCGCTGACCGAACAACTTGCGCGAGGTTTGGGGGATTCGATCCATAGCCAAGTCATGGATGGTCACAATGCTTCCGTATCGGCCCCGTCCCCTCACCTTGTAATTCATTCCATGAAAGATGTGCACCTTGTCCCGCCATGCCTGGACCCCCATGCGCCACGCCGGGCAGCAAACAATTTTGGTATTGGAAAATTTGCCGAACGCGGCAATATCCGAAGGGGCCAACGCACGAGATGAATAGAGGTAATATTGGTGTTCTGGGGACCGCGCGATCAGCGCCGTGGTCAGACGTTCCACATACGTTCCAACGCCGGCCCGCGTACCAAGGAGAGGGCTGACGTCCAGTGCAATGCGCATCAGCTCAGCTCGTGGGGACCTCTAATGTCATGTTAATTTGGGGAGACCCCTGCCGGCCCCGGTCGTCGATGTGGACTTCAATATGTTGGCCGGAATTCGTCCCTGCCCCATTGTATGCTCATAACGCACCGCAGGTGCGCTTGTGTTGTACGGAATGCCCAGGGCGCCGCGCACATGCCCTTCAAGCCAATCCCTCAAACGCACCAACTCCTCGGCGCTGAGATGATCGGTATACACGTAGGAGGTATACTCACCCGGGACACCCTTGTAGTATTCGGCTACTTCGCGATAGTCCACTTCCAAACTGTGTAACCGGTCGCCGGTTTTAAGGTAGGTATAGCTCCAGACGCCGGGCTTGGTCTCAACCGCCTCGTCGAAATAGGGCGTTCCTGGATAGGTCGTAATGACGGTCGCGTCAAAGTCATCCGGCTTGACCGCAAGCAGCCAATCCGCTGTTGCGCGAACCGTTTCTTCCGATTCGCCTGGATGGCCAACCGACATTAAGGCCTTAACCTTCAAATGATGACGCCTGGCAATGTCCATACAGCGGGTGTTATCCGCCTGGGATGATTTTTTCTGGATATTTGTGAGGATACGCTCGTGGCCGGACTCAAAGCCCACAAGGATCCAGCGAAACCCAGCCTGGTACATCGCTGCCGCCTGCTCATCGGTAAACAGTTCCGCTTTGATGAACCCGCGGAGTCGAAACTCAACCCCTAGCTTCTCTTGCGCCACGCCAATCAGGTCCATGAGCTCGATGATCTTTGGATTGACGTTCAGCTCATCGTCATAGAGCATAAATCCCGTCACCCCGTAGGTTTCGTAAATCTGAGTCATCTCGCTCACGATGTTCTCTGACGTCCGCATGCGGATCCGCCGCAGGAAGGGACTCATCCTCCCGCCGCAGAACCCGCACCCGAAGGGGCAGCCGAGCTGCGCAATCATTGAGAGGGCCCGCACCCCATCGATGGTGTATTGGTAGCTGTCCACATCGATCAAATGCCGTGCCGGAAAGGGCAGCTCCGTAAGTTTCTGATTCGTAAGGAAGTATGACGTCTTGGGGTCATCGCCATCGACCAATCT
>JBBRRL010000462.1:0-2696 GCA_038200775.1 Nitrospirales bacterium | reverse complement strand
GAAAAATCGCTTGGGCCGCCTTCTCGACGAAACCTTCCATTTTCGCGGGATTACAGGGCCACGCGTGATGCACTGGCAAATTCCACCTGACGTAACCGGTGGCCTCCGACTGATGGATTGCATCCGGGTCTCGCGTCTGGATTAGGTAGTATTCACTGCCCAGTTTCCTTAAAACTTCTCCACCGAGGTCCATCACGATGTTGCTATGAATTTCTTCGAACACCTCGGAGATACGAATCAACCAGGCGGCAGGCGGCGGGGCGGGGGGATGAGGATTCAAAATAAAGGCTCTTGCGGAAGAACGAATATCTGAGTCCAAATTCCTGCGCAATCCATGGTTTACAATTTGCCAATCACCGGGGTTCCAACGAATCCGGCGGATTCGCAGCACGCCAAACGGTGGCAGGGCGCGCCGGGTCGCGAAATCCTTTTGATCCAAGGTGCCTCACTCAGACCACATTGCGAAGCGCGGTCTCAGTCCCTGTCCTGTCGTCGTTGATGAAACCAGGTGGCACTTGGTCAATATTGATTTCCAACCAAGCCTCGGCCTCGGCCCGACTCGGAAAAATTCGCAATCTTTGAGTATTCCGGGACCAATAACCCAGCATCCGGATGATCCCGTATGTGGTCGATTTCGTCGCAACATAGACCAGCCAACCGTTTGTTCGGTTTGCCTCGTGGCGGAGCACCAACGCGAGCCGCAACACGTCATTGGCAGTCAAATCAAGCTCTGCCTCGCTGAAATCTATCAAGCCATGGAAGTTTGGCGACCAGCAAGGGTCTGAAGCCATTGACGAGAGGATCGACTTTAAATCACTCAAGCCCGTTTTTCCCTGATATTCCTCGATTCGTATCCGCCGCTCAGTGTTAATCCGATAGTGTCCCACTGTCTTCGAGGCTGAATAATCAGTTGTTAAAAATTTCATAGGATTGCTTACATTGTCGGACCCTTGGCGCGGTCATTCGTTCAAAAAATGTGAACAACTTCCCCATCCAAGTGGTTGTTTTTTAAAATGTTACATGCATCTTAAAAATACAGAAATCTTAACAAATACCCAGCCAGTCCTTTTGAAATCAGACTAACATTTGTTTGCAGGCCTTCTTGGGCCGGGCTCCCCCTCCCAAACCACCGTCAAAAAATCTCCTCCCGCTCTGTTCTTTAACGGCTGAGATCTTCCTGGTACATCAGCTTGAAACCACTCTGATGGAGGATTGCCACGGCGAACTCGTAATCCTCCACGTGCATCGCCAGCATGGACTGCCCCTCGGGGCTGGGCATCAGGGCGTAGGCAAAATCGATGTTGGTTTCCGCAATCATCAGAGAATCGAGACACTGGAGCAGGCCGGGGCCGGCTTCACGCATCGCGATCACCACCAGTTCGCAAGTCGTGTGGGGAATCCCTTTTTCCATGAACAAATGCTCTGCGGCATCAGGGTCCGATACCACCAGGCGGGCGACGGTCGCGTCCCGCGAGTCCTGGACACTCAGACTGATGACCTCAATCCCAAGTGACCGCAACAGCTTCACCATTGCGGCCAGCGCGCCGACCCGGTTAGGTAACATGACGGAGAATTGGCGAACGGGTTCCCCGTGATCAACGATGGTGTCGGATTCCATAGCTGCGACGCTACCTTAACCGCGAGGTCCGCGCAAGGGTATCGTCCGGACCGCACCGCTGGCGGCATCCTTGATGACCATTTGATTTGGCCTTACTTCTGAAATGAGGTATTCCGCGCCGTCAGCAGCTTTGAAGTGCTGGCCCGGAGCCGCGACGTAGCGTTTGCCGGTGCTGGCATCCTCCACCAAAGCGACTGGATCATGGGCACTGGATGGCACGCCAGCGATCCACTCGCGGGTTTTCCCGCTAGAAGTATCGCGAATCTCGACAACCGAGATCTCCGTCGGTTTGCCAAGGTTGACTTTGCTGTCCTCCATCCGCCGCCGGACCCGTACGACGACGAGTTTAGATCCCGGAATCGGATCACCGGCGCGCAGTTTCACATCGCGCTTTATTGTCCCGGCGATGGTAAGCGTCGCTGTCTCGCCTTGAACCGTTCGAACGTGAATTGGAACCTCTTTCTCCTGATAGTGTCGCATCACCAACGGCGGCATGGAAAATGGCTCATCAGCCAACGTCGTCTGACTGGGGACGGGTTTGCCGAGGGTTTCCCCTTCGAGTGGAATGGATGTGGCAGGTTCCCGCACGCTTCCAGACGACTTCGCCACCGCCCGATTGACCAATGTGTCCATCGATTCGCCGATTTCCGCCGGAGAATCCAATGCTAGATCCCCAGCCTGTGGCTCGCGGGCGATCAGCGCCGCAATCTCGGGGTGGCCCGCATGAGCTGCGATGTCGGCCGCTGTTCGCCCTTCGGGATCGGTGGTGAAACGGCTGGCTCCAATTTCGAGCAGCAGTTTGACCGCGTCCGCGTGCCCGTTTTCCCCGGCAATCATCAGCGGCGTGCGACCGTCTTCCATCCTGGCATATACCGACGCGCCGAAGTTCGTCAGAGCGTCTATCACATCCGCCCGGCCGACCAACGCGGCCAGCAGCAAGGCCGGGTCGAGATTCTCGCGGTCATAAGCGGCAAGCTCCACCACCGAACCCGGCCTGCCCTCCCTAACAGCTAACATCAACGGCCGGAAGCCGTCCTTGTCCTTTAATTTTGGATCCGCGCCCTGCCGCAACAGCCAG
>JBBRRL010000461.1:0-2706 GCA_038200775.1 Nitrospirales bacterium | reverse complement strand
TTTGGCGCAATGTGCTCACGTTTTTCCACAACCTGGTAATTTTTGGACTGGTGTGCATCTACGCGCACGTCCCATTGACGTGGGCAACCCTACTGGCCATCCCTGCTTTTGTCCTTATCTTTGTGAACGGCATTTGGGTGGTGACATTGTTGGGCCTACTCTGCTCGCGCTTTCGGGATATTCAGCAAGTCATCTCCAGCATCTTGCAAGTCTCGATGTTTGTCACGCCGATTTTTTGGGCGCCCACTCAGTTAGGCCCCGAGTTTCGTAAGTTTGTTGATTACAATTTCCTGTACCACTATGTGGACATTCTCCGTTCACCATTGCTCGGTCACGCCCCTTCTGCCCACAGCTGGAAAGTTGTCATCATCGGCACACTTCTGGGATGGTGGCTGACATTGTACCTCTATAGCCGATTCCGACGTCGCATTCCGTATTGGTTATGAAAGGAGCCTGAGGGTGGCCTCTCTTATTCTCGAAAACGTGACCTTGGATTTTACTATCTATGGATCGCAAAAGACCTTCCGCAGCGCTCTGCGCCAAGCAACGGGAGGCTTTATCCGGCATGAAAAGCAGCGCCCTTCGCAAGTCACGGTGCGTGCCCTGGATCAGGTATCGTTTACGCTCAAACACGGCGACCGCCTAGGTATGATCGGGCACAACGGAGCCGGAAAATCGACGCTCCTGAGGGTCTGCGCGGGTGTTTATGCGCCAACTCAGGGACAGGTGAGCATTGAGGGTCAAGTCTCGCCGCTCTTTAATAGTTCTCCGGGACTTGACGGCGATGACACGGGTTATGAAAACATCATGACCTGTGGGCTGTATCTTGGAATGACCCGTGAAGAGATCGCCCGGAAGACGCCTGATATCGAACAGTTTACCGAGCTGGGAGAATATCTCGCGCTGCCCGTCCGTACATATTCAACCGGTATGCTGGTGCGTCTAGGTTTCGGTATTGCGACCGCCATTGACCCTGAGATCCTCATTCTAGATGAAGGACTAGGGGCCGGCGATGCCCGGTTTGCGGAGCGAGTCAAAAAGCGAGTGGATTCCTTGGTAGAGCGCTCCAGCATTATGGTTCTTGCCTCCCATTCGGATGATCTGATCCGGACAATGTGTAACAGGGCCATTCTCTTGCACGGAGGGCGCGTCGTCGCCGGAGGCGGTGTGGAAGAAGTCATCGAAGCCTATCGAAAGCTAAACCAGGCGACTGATGCGAATCCTACGAATTCGGTTGGTCAATTCGTAAAGCCTAAAGACTCCTAGGTCTACTGTAGATCCAGTGCCCGAGAGAAAGCCATTGCGTCCATTCTATTTTACCGTCGTGTTTTGGGGAGCGGAATACCGAGGGTATTTCACGGACCTTCTGTTGGCGTCCCTGCTCTCGCCCAACAACATTCCCGCTCTCAAGCGCGAGCGACAGAACAAATTTTTGATCGTCACCACGGGAGCCGACTGGAAGGCTCTCGAGGCTCACCCCATGTTCCGACGGCTCCAGCAGTTTGTTGAGACGATATGGTTTGAGATGCGCATGCCTCAACCTCAAGAGCCTAAGATGTTGGTAATGTCGCAGGGCCACAAGCAAGTCGCAACGCGCTCCTTCGAGGATCGGGCGTATGGTGTGTTTGTCACGCCGGACCTGATTCTCTCGGATGGGTCGGTGGCCGCAATGGAGCGATTGGCCGAGGCCGGAAAGAAAGTGGTCCTCGCCGTGGCGATCCGTTTTAGGCATGAAACTTTGTTTGATGAAATGGTGAGAGAAGGGTATCTTGCGGCCGGCGAGCCTCTGAACATTTCTTCGCGAGACCTTATGCGGCTGGCGCTACAAAATCTTCATTCTGAAACTCTACGCTACGAATTCGACGCCCCCTATTTTGCCGACTGCCCTGTGTCCCTGTTCTGGTGGGTTCCGGATGGGAATGGGATGATCATCTACAGCTTCAGCTGGGCTCCCCTCGTCGTTGATTATGGCGCGCTCCAAGATCATGACACACGAACATTCGAGGAATGGACCCTTGACGGCGACTACGTTTACCGGAATTTTCCAGACCCTCAGGATGTCTATGTCGTCAGAGATAGTGATGAAATCACACTCGTGAGTTTTACCAAGGAAGCAGATCTGCATTTCGATCTGATCCCCGATTTAAAAATGAAGCATGGTTGATTATTCGGCACCATGTATAAAGTCGGACTGATCCGCACTCTGTGGGCAAGCCCTGTCATGGATCCCTTGAAGCGCCGAATCTTCGACAAGCCGGTGTACCTGCACAGCGCCGGGGTCAATGCCAAATGGCGGAAAAAGCACAAAGAGGCGGATATCCTCGTTAACAAGGCTATTCTGCCGAGCACCCTCGAGCAGCGATTCATGTTCGATGTCTGCGCGACTGCCGGACAGAGCCGGTTTGCTGATTGGGTTCTGCGAAGATTTTCCGATGATCGCAGCACTCCCGATTCAAAATATATGTGGAATCTGACAATCAGTGCCTGGTCGATTTTTGTACGACCTCGCCGGATTATCCAACGTGAGAGCGAATTGTTCTTCAAGCCACTCACTAGGGTCGCTTCTATAGCAAACTGGTTTTGGCGATATCGCCGGTTCGTATGGTGGCGCGCGAAAGAAAAATTGGGATGGGTTCAGGAAAGACACTTTAACTGGACTGATGCCCATTGGACACAGCCGGCAGTGAGTCTCGTGTGCCCGGTATT
>JBBRRL010000460.1:0-2709 GCA_038200775.1 Nitrospirales bacterium | reverse complement strand
TGCGAACGCGCCCTCATCGGTCAACTGCCGGAAGGCTGGAAAGACGGTGTCCCGAAAATTCCAGTCCGTCCGGCAGTCTTCCGCGACCCGGCGCGTGTTTGCGAGTGCGTGCGGAACGTGGGGGTAATAACCAGCTAAGGTCGAGACAGGAGCCAGCCAATGGGTCGGAGCGCAGCAGGCGTCCGGGGGCAGCCGGGAAAGCGTCGTATTCAACGCGATGGTTCGGAGCAGCCGGTGCAGATGAAAGTGATGCGGGGCCACAAAACGCACCCGGTTTGTGGCCACAGGTGGAAGCCCGGCCCGGCGGCTAAACGCCAATGCTTGGTGCATCATCGCTCCGGGAGTCAATTCGACATAGAGGTCTTCGGACGATTGTTTTTTCCAGGCTGTGAGAGCCGGCTGATCGTCCGAGAGGATGATTAATCCGTCCCGATACCGCGCCACGGACGAGATCAGATCGAAGGCGTCATCGCAATGCCTTGCCGACAGCAACCGACAGAGATTTGCATAGCCGTCGGGATTTTTGGCCAGCAGCACCGCGCGATGGGAAAGGGGGCTGTCTTGGCAGCGCCGGGGCGGGCGGGTGTCATGGGAAACCGGCGCAGTTTCGCCGCCCATCTGTCCTGTTCTCACTTCCGCGCCCAGGATCGGCCTCAGTCCACCCTCTTTGGCGATTTCAAGGAATCGAATCGCGCCGTAAAGGCCATTCGTGTCCGTTAATGCAAGGGTGTCGGCTCCGTGTGCTCGCGCGGTCTCGCAGAGTTCCTTGAGCGATGAGACCCCTTCCATGGGTGAATAGTCGGAATGGACATGCAGATGGACAAAAGAAGACATGACGATCAAACCATCCTGGGAAGAATCCCCCTCTCCCTCGAGGGGGGAGGGAAGGGTGGGGGTGTGCTTCGTAAGCAGCCCCAACTAACCGCTTGTTCGCCAAAGCGTTCTCGCAGGCTATCGAGTGCGAGTGACAGGCGTTGCATACGTTTTTGTCTGGGGTTCTCGGATGTGTCCAGGTCAAACAGCGACAACTGCTCTTCGGGCGGCGTCAGCGCTTCCGCGCGAAGCGCCATCTTGCGAATGCGGACCCGTCGCTTGAAGCAGCCGAAGAACAGTTCTTTGAGAGAAGGAAACATTTGCGCCTCCCAATAAGTGCCGGCTGAAAATGTCCGATGCCGGCTGACTTCCACATGATCGCTGTGCCACAGACTGAGCACGAGCCGCCGGCAGACCCGCTGCTGACGTCGCAGTGTTCGGCAAAGTTCTTCTAACAGGCCGTATAGGCGTGCGAGGAGGTCCCCGTCATCCACCGCGTCCGGCGCAACGGCCCGGGAGATCTCCACAATGGGACGCTGAATGGCACGGAGGACTGGGGAGGAGTCAATCCCATTGGCCCAGCGGTGAAGGAGCGCCGCCTGGCGTCCGAACGCCACTGCCAGCTGAGGCAAGGGGATCTCTGCGATCTCTCCCAAAGTGCGAAGGTTGAGATCTTGCAGAAGCATGAGTATCGTGTTTGCGGAGGATCGGCCCAATCCGGGGAGCACTGTCACCGGCAAGGGTGAAAAGAATATCCCTTCGGAACCTGCGCGGACATCACAGAGTTGCGGAGGCTGCATCACCGCGGCGGCGACGCGTGACACCAGTTTATTGCTGCCGATGCCCATCGCACCCGGCAATCCATGTCGGTGAGTGACGTCACGCTCGATCCGGGCGGCGGTATCGACGGCGGGGCCAAAGAGTCTCGTGGTGCCGGTGAGATCCAAGAAGAGATGGCCGGGACGCACTGCCTCCCAAACCGGAGCAAAGCGGCCGATCACCTCCAGAAGTCCTTGCTGCGCTTTCTGAACGCGCACAGGGTCGGTCGGCAGCACCCGCAAGCCGGGACACAGCCGACGGGCATAGTCTAGGGACATCCCTGGGGACAGCCCTTCATGCTTCGCCTCGTTGGAAACTTCGTGGATCAGGGCGCGGGGTGTGCGCGAGGGCACGACCGCGACAGGCCGATTGCGAATCGAAGCATCCTGAAGGCGAGCAACCGCAATTTCAAAGGCGGGAATCTGATAACACACGATCTGCCGATCCATAAGATTCTTCACGGCCTGGTCAAAAAATTCTCCGGCAAGGCCGCAAGAAGCGAGGTCCCCGAGGCGTACCGGGTACCTGTTGCTCTTCCCATGCAACGGGTGAATACCTTAAGGGGGTCGAGCGACTGAGAACGCCGCCGGGGGATTTTTTCAGCAGGCCGTTACTCACAATAGCGGATCAGTCCAATGACGATTCCTTGGATCCGAAAATCGTCCTCAGAAGTCACAATAATGGGTTTCATCTCTGCATTGGCGGGGTGTAATTCCACCCGCGCTCCTTTGCGATAGTACTTTTTGATCGTCGCTTCCTGATTGACCAGGGCCAATATCGTCTGACCGCTGCGTGCGGTCGCCTGCTTATGAATGATCACACTGTCACCAGGCAAAATTCCTTCGTCACGCATGGACTCTCCCTTGACACGCAAGCCGAAGTTCTCACCGCCCCGAGCCATCGACGGTGGCACGTCCACCATCTCGGTCTGTAAGATCGGCTCAATTGGAGCGCCTGCAGCGACAATGCCGGCCATCGTAATGTGTGAGGAGGCGCACAGCTGCTTCAGCGCGATCTGCACGACCCCCATCTCGGTCTGTAAGATCGGCTCAATTGGAGCGCCTGCAGCGACAATGC
>JBBRRL010000459.1:0-2712 GCA_038200775.1 Nitrospirales bacterium | reverse complement strand
ATGACGAGACCGGGTGGTTGGGAGCCTGAGGAAACAGGGACGAAGGCCCGAGTATCCACAGGGTTATACAAAATCTCCCAGGGGCCTTTACGGACGCCCAGATAGCGATCGGCGCTGAGTCTGCAGAACTCACTTTGGTAGAAGACATACGCCGCGGCATGAAGGAGTTTTTCCAATGGATCGTTCACAGCCTCCCAGCCCGGCCCATGCCACGCAGGATACGCGACTCCATTCTGATTCCACACCAGGTGAGCCCGTTTTATCCTGGCCGCCGCAGCAATCTGGACTGCGCCATAGGGGACGCGGCTGCTGACCATATAAAGAATGTTGAATCGCCGTGGAGAGTTGGGGAAAGTCGCTTGCATGAGCTGTGTCTTGACGATGCCGCCATGGGCACGTTCGCGGTCCCCGGGGATATGGGCATAGCCATAAAATATGTGCGGCGTCCCGTCCTTCACGGATTTCATAAGTAGGATAAGCACACTGCGGGGCATGGCAGCCAAGGGCCGCAGGACGCGGTCAAGCGGCAATCTGAGAGAAGGAGGAATAAGCTTTTTAAATCGTTCGCGAAGCGTCATAGAATCGGCAAACCCTCTCCCTACCCACCCTCACCCTCCCCCTTCAAGGGGGGAGGGGCTAGAGCTTTGAAGGGCGGGTGTTAATACCGCTTCAGGCAGAGGACAGATCTCTATCATCTTCATGATCACATTTAAATACTTTTTGGCGATCTACTCGATCGTCTGGATGGAGATCAAGCTCTGAAACTGGTTGTAGTGGGTGATGACCCGTTCCAGCTGCCCTGGAATCTCTTCGCGCTTCTCGAACGGCAGGCCGCCGAATCCGACAATTTCCGGATGCCCTCCATCATTGAGGTACACGGCGGGAAGGCGGCACGCCAACGCCTCCACTAGTGAGTTTGAGCAGGGGTCTCTTTCGCTTGCGGTAACGTAGATATCATGCTGACGCAGGAGGTCCGCGAGCTCTTCCGAAGGGACCGCCGGCACGTGCTTGATATGTGTAAACCGTTCTTGCGTCCGTCCGACGAACGTGTACTCAAAGCGGTTCCAATCCAAGTGCTCATCCAGCCATTTATAGACAGGGCCGCCCTTTCGTGAATTATCCGACCACGAAGCGCTGATCAATCTGATCTTCCTACTGGGTTCAAACATCGTACGGCCGTGCGAATGGAAGATTTCTCCATCCACGCCATTGGTGATAATCATCGGCCTGACCGGTTTCAAACCCATCTCGAGCAGGCGCCGGAAACACCACCCGCTTTGGATGATCGTCGCAGTGGCAAGCTGCGCATTCAACTCAAACACTTGATCATCCATCTCACGGCCCGAGCCACGAATCACGGAGATGGGGCCATCGATGCGGTGCAGCATTCGCAAGCGGCCCCTGCGGGCAGCGGTCAGAAATCGTTTGGCATTGAACCATACTGAGTTACAAATATAGACGTCCACGTCGTCCGCCATGCGGTTGTCATAGACGACGACACCCA
Organism: Nitrospirales bacterium; assembly: GCA_038200775.1. Taxonomy (GTDB): domain Bacteria; phylum Nitrospirota; class Nitrospiria; order Nitrospirales; family NS-4; genus NS-11. The sequence goes on along the minus strand of JBBRRL010000459.1, from coordinate 1,208 downwards.
TCTTCTCAAAGGCTCCGCGAAGGGCGAGCATGAATTGGTTGCCGCCTCCATACGGCGGCTTCCGGAATTCATGCCAGAGGCTCACACTGATGCCCCGGCCCTCACGCCGCAACGCCTCCGGCCGTGCTACCTTTCGGATTGCGCGCTTGAGGAGGTTCACCAAGCGTGGGGAACGTCGAATCATGCGGAGAACTTTCGGCCTGATCTGCTCAAGCAACGGTTTCTGATAGACCGTCGGCGCAGACACCGCGTGAGGTTGGTAGACCGGCACCTGTTCGATTCTTTCATACAGCGATTTGAAACGAAGAACATTTGTCTTCGTAGAGTGGTTCCGCAGCACACGTTCGTAATGAACCTCAATAGCGCCGGACAAGAAATTATCTTGCATGTCGCGCTCGATCAGCTTCGCGGCCTCTTCGAAGCTGTGGTACAGACAGTAGGGTTCCAGCACATCCGCAGCCAAGCCCACCGGGGTGCTAAGCACTTTGCTTCGCACGCCGGTCGCCTCCAAGATCGCGAATGGACCCCCTTCGGATCGGCTGGACACAAGATGCAGATCCGCTGCATGGTATAAAAGATTTAGTGTAGAGCGGTCCAAAATATTCGCAGGATAGTCGTCACTGACAGTTTCCTTCCCCACGAAGGTAAACGGAATTCGATCGGCATTGAGTTGCGCCCGGAGCCAATGCCGCCGAGGCCCGGCCAAAAGCACATGAAATGGCAACGTCCTTATCTGTAATAGCTGCATTATTGCCAAGAATAAATCCGGACCCTTCTGGGGCTTGGGTCGTGATATGTCGTCTCCAAGACTGTCCCGCATGAAATTACCGATCACAAACTTGTCGACGGGAATATTCCAGCGCTTCCGAAGCGACCCCACAGTCTCGCCGTCAGGAAACCGGCCATCGAAGACTGACGTGTCCACCGCATACGGGACGATCTCTGCGGGATAACCCAGAGCGACGAGTGCGCTGTGCGCCTTTGTAGATCGCGCGATCCAAAGGCCGATCATCGGACCGACGTCGATAAACTGCGGTTGCTGAATGAACCACAGTGGATCGCTCGGGACATGGCACAAGATTCTCTTTCCGACAAGAGCGGCCCTATCCATACCGTACAGCACGAGTGGATCCAGACAATGTACGACATCACAACTGTTCAATTTTGAAAACTTGACGAGGCCCGAAAGTGTTGTCAGGGAGTCTCGT
>JBBRRL010000458.1:0-2713 GCA_038200775.1 Nitrospirales bacterium | reverse complement strand
TTCCGATAGAGTATCATATCGCTGACAAGACCGTTTCACCGTTCCCTCCCTGGAAAGTGTTTGTTGGTGCTTACATTTTACCAAAGCGGGGAGCGGAAACAGTCTTGTCACTCTTGATCTTGAAAACTGAGGGTTAGTCAGCCTCCGGCCCGAATGATTCAACTACGATCAATCTCATTCACCTGTCCTCGCACTTAAACAGTTTTCAGGAGATGGATAAAAGATGAAAGTTTGCAATGTAGAGCTAGTTAAGAAAGGATCCACGTGTGAGCTGCGCGCCGATATACACAGAGATCATACGCAGAACGTCTTCCACCTCTGGTACCGATTTCCCGCAGTGCTGGAGGATCATGTCAGCGTCGAAAGCGGCAACTTATTTCTTGCGGCTTTACTTCTGCCGGCTATGAAGTCCGGGGAAGAGCTTCATATACCCATGCCGGTATCTCCGCGCCTCCTCCGATCCGCAGACACAATACAGGACATATATCACACCTGGAACAACCAGCTCGCAAAGATCAAGGTTGCTTCGCCTTTGGCAGTCGATCAAGACCCACAAGCTGCAAAGGGTTCCGAGAATGGCATGTTCTTCTCGTCAGGCGTCGATTCGTTCTACACGTTGTTCAAAAACCTCTCCTGTCAACCCGAAAACGAGGACACGATAAAGCATCTGCTGGTCGTTCACGGATTCGACATTTTCACATGGAATACAAGCCTATACGACCAACTGCTCGCGAACTGTGAAAGAGTTGGCTCCGCAACCGGCGCAAACGTCCATCCAATTGCAACCAACATCAGGGACTTGATGGAGGAGTACGTCCATTGGGGCTACTTTGGTCATGGTGCGTGCCTTGCCAGCGTGGGCCTGGCTTTGGGACCGCTGTTCAAGCAGATCTATATCGCCTCCTCTTATACGTACGCAGACTTATTCCCGTGGGGATCTCATCCGTTGCTGGACCCCCTTTGGTCCACGGAAAACTCATCGTTTATACACGATGGATGTGAAGCTACCAGAGCCGAGAAGACAAGAATTATTGCTGATTTCCCGCTCGCCATGGAAAATCTGCGCGTCTGCTTCAATGTGACATCGGGGGCAATAAACTGTGGGCGCTGTGGGAAATGTGTCAAAACGATGCTCCGCTTGTATATAGCAGGAGCGCTTGACAAGATCGAGACGCTCCCAAATGCAATTGATATTTCGACCGTTGAAACCCTTACCGTCAAAGGCGATCATGATGCCAAAATTCTCACCGCAATAGCGGATATGCTTGGTAATTCGGGTCAGGACGAAGTGATTAAACGCGCACTACAAAAGGCGCTATCGTGTGAGGTCCATCAGATCTCGCGAACGGATGAGCTGAGTGAGGTATGGACAAGGAACTTGATCAGCACCAATAGAGAGCTAGAGTCCATCTTTACCGATAATGCCGGGGCGCTGATACTCGTCGATGAGGACCAAATCAGGACTGCCCTGAACATAGGCGTTCCCATCTTTCCATTCGTCGAGCAGAATGGTGCCTACTGGGGCATGCCCGAAGATGACGCGGCTGCGATCGGTGAGCTCGAGAGACTCATCCAAATAGGTGCAACCCATATCGCATTTACCTGGGACAGCTTCTGGTGTCTCGATCACTACACAGGATTTCTCCACCATTTGCGCGTAAACTACCGGATCATTCTCGAGAGTGAGAGCCTCGTAATCTTCGATTTGCGAACGTCGTAGGCACGCGTGCCTGCGAAATCCGCGGACGGATTGCTCGGCAGCATGCCGACAATAATACACGGCTAGTTTTGCGTGCGCTATTTAGGAGATTTTGCGAAAGCAATGAGTGTACTGACAGAACTCGCGCGTGCGAGTAAGATAACCGGGTTGGTCATCCTGCTGGTGGCGCAGGTGAGCAGTTACGCCTTCGCGCGGCCGAAGCCGCCGCCGATTGGTCACACGCGCTCGCTGGTCGTGCCGGTGACGAAAACCCCGCCGGTCATTGACGGCCGCATCGACGATGAGGCCTGGAAGGGCGCCGCGCGCGCGACCGACTTCTGGATCTCCGAGTACAACCGCAACCCCTCGGAACCGACGGAAGCCTGGGTGCTCGCCGACAAAGAGGCGCTCTACATCGCCTTCAAATGCAGCGACCTCCAGACGGACTCGATCCACGCCGAGCAGACAAAACGCGATGCGAGTTTCGGGTTCGACGACCAGGTCACCGTGCAATTGGACCCCTACCACAACCACCGCCAGGTGTCCGACTTCTCTGTGAACGCGCTCGGCACCCAGACCGACGCCATTGCCGGCGGCCGTGCCCGCAAGATCGAGTGGAAAGGCGACTGGCAGGGCGCCGCCGAGCGGATACCCGACGGCTGGTCGGCGGAGATGCGGATCCCGTTCGCCATCCTCAACTATCAGCCGGGCGCCGGCACGTTCGGCGTCAATTTCCTCCGGTACCACCACCGATTACAGATATACAGCCGCTGGGCCGACGTCACGCCTCAATTCCTGCCGGAGGAGGCCGGGCATCTTACCGGTCTAAAACTGCCGGCGGCAAGCTCCGGCAATAAGCTCACGATCCTCCAGTACGGCGCTGCGGGCATCAACACGCCCACCAAAAGGGGAGACGTCAATCATTCGCTGGCCTCCGCCGGCCTCGATCTCCGCTACAATGTCGCGCGGAACGCGACGAGCGTGCTCTCGCTATTCCCGGATTTCAGCCAGGTC
>JBBRRL010000457.1:0-2722 GCA_038200775.1 Nitrospirales bacterium | reverse complement strand
GACCTGAACAGCCGCAGGGGCCGCATTCAGGACACGATGACGAGAGGGCATGGAACCGTTATCAAGGCAACAGTTCCTTTGGTCGAGATGTTGAAGTATCAGGCGTCTCTAAATTCTGTGACCGGTGGGCGGGGCACCTACACGATGGACTTCCAGAGCTATGAGGAAGTTCCCCGAGAGCTTGCTCCAAAGATCATTGAAGAACACAAATCAACAAAGACTGCGGTCGGGACGTCCTAAAGAGTTTCACTTTTCTTTCGGCTGTAACACGGAGTAGAACGCCCGGTTTTCCCGCACCACCCGCAGCAGCACTGATTCTCCTTTTTTGATCTGTGCCAGTGCGGTTTTAAATTCCTCAGCTGAGGTGACGGGTTGACGGTTGAATTCCTTGATGAGATCCCCCTCGCGTAACCCCTGTTCCTGAGCAACGCTACCGGATTCGACCTTACTCACCAGCACACCCTGCTTCTCCTTTATTTTAAGCTTCTCCGCCAATTCTGGGGTCAGGTCCTGAACATTCAGCCCCAGCTTTAGTTCGGGGGGGGGAGCGGGAGCAGCGGGAATGGCGGCCATCACTACATCATCTTTGCGCTCTCCCAGGTCGACAGCAAGAGTCCGACGTTCTCCGTTTCGAGCAATCTCGAGCTCAATTTTCGTACCAGGCGGCACACTCGCCACCGCGCGCGAAAGGCTGCTAGGGGTCTCAATTGAGACCCCATTCACCTTGACGATAATATCCCCTGGGTGAAGGCCGGCTCTCGCAGCCGGCTCGTTTTCAAAGACATCGTTAACGAGCACGCCCTCTCTCTCTTTGATGCCGAACTTGCTGGCAAGCTCCAAGGTCACTTCTTGAATGCCGACTCCCAGCCATCCACGCATCACCTTGCCGCGCGAACGAAGCTGGTCCACGACTTGAAGCACCATATTTGAGGGAATGGCAAACCCGATGCCTTGAGCAAAGTTTATAATGGCAGTATTGATACCAATAACCTCGCCATTTAAATTGAAGAGCGGGCCGCCGCTGTTTCCCGGGTTGATGGAGGCGTCCGTCTGAATAAAGGCTTCGTATCGTGAGAGCCGTACTGCATCGCGTTCCAGCCCGCTGACGACCCCGAGCGTCACGGTTCGGTCCAAGGCGAAGGGATTGCCGACGGCCAAGACCCATTGCCCCACACGCACTTTCGAAGAGTCTCCAAAGGGGACGGTGGGAAGGTCGCGATCGGTGTTTACTTGGACAATAGCGAGGTCGGTATCGGGATCCCGCCCAATGACTTGGCCCACAAACTTCTGGCGGGTCGACAATCGCACTTCGACTTCTTTGGCATCTCCGGTCACGTGATTATTGGTGACGATGATACCGCGCTTGTCGACAATCACGCCCGAGCCTGTGCCCGAACTATTTGGATTACGCTCTCTTGGGTTGTCTCCTGAACGGGCGGTTGTCGACGAGACGGGCGCAATGTTGACCACGGCGGGCTTGACTCGTTCGGCCAAGTCGATAAAGACCCCCTGAATCTGTTCGAGGAGCCGCTTGCCCTCAGTCTCCTCTGCCCATCCGACAGACCCTTGCGATGCCGCGAGCATGGCTATGGTGAGGACATACATTACGAGCCGGGGCTGCATCATCGTCCGAGTTTTCATGAAAGCATCTCCTGCGGTCGTGGTCATAGAGATATCCTAACAAACCAATACTGGAAATTCCAACGCTGCGGGGTCAGGTCCTCAGGGCCTTGAGCGCAGGCGGAATCGCCGAACGCACTCCGAGAAGGGTGATATCATCGCCGGCTTGCAGGACCAAATCGCCGCTGGGAATGAGCAGGTCCTCACCACGTCGGAGCGCGACAAAGCGCACAGTCTGCGGTAGGTTAAGATCGCCCAGGCGCTTTCCATCGGCCAACGCTCCAGGGCTGATCGTCAAGCGTTCGATGGTCCCGCCGCCCGCTCTTAGGTCCTCTTGAAGGCGGGCGAGAGGCAGGAGCAGTGTTTCATCAGAGAGGGATGTCAACCGGTCCCGTAGATCTTGGACGAGTTGATGTTCAGTTCGGATACGCTCTGTGAACGGCAGGGTGGATTCAAGCGGCGGATCATCCCCTGAGGACTGCTGTCGATACCTAAACAGATGCTGGCCGAGAGACTCATAAGCTTGGCGCAAACGTCCTTCGGCTGCGTCAGTCTGCAGTTGTAACTTGCCAACTTGCACCCGAAGGGCCAGCCGTTCTGCCACCACCACGAGCGCCTCACGGATCCCATCGAATCCCAAGAATAGCGCGCGCTGAGTGGAGCGAAGTAGATTCATTACGGCTCTTCCTCTTCGACATCCTCGATGGACCTCTTGAGCGTGGCGACCAATCCGTCGGGGTTATCCAAGTCCTTCTCCGTCAACTGAAATTCAGACACCAGCACTCCATCCTTATCCACAAGGATCAAGCGATAGGGATGTTTCATGGCGCTAGCGAGTTATGTCGGATAAGAAGCATTATGTAAACTTACCTCGTATTTTGCCCAACACCTAATTTGGGCTCCGTCCCTGCTCGCAGCCGCCGGATGTTCTCCTTGTGCCGATAGACAATAATCGCAGTCACTCCCATCGCAAACAGCACCATGATGGGTCCTGGATGCCGGATCCACACCAGCACAGGCAGGCTGCCAAATGCCATAATCGCAGCCAATGAAGACCGCCGCCAGAGCGCCAGGCTTGTCAACCAGATAGCGATGAGGATGG
>JBBRRL010000456.1:0-2730 GCA_038200775.1 Nitrospirales bacterium | reverse complement strand
TGCATAGCAGAAGCCCCATTCCTAGCGCGATCAATAGGATCTGAAACCTGAAGGCGATGTTGAAAGTCAGTTAGAGAACAATCTACCGCGAATTGCCAGACACGCAAGTTTGCGGGCGTGTGCAAACGTCAGCGTTCAACGGATAGAGAATATCGGCTGCGCCGATGGCAAGTGAGCCATCGTGTTCCATCCCCTTTATTAGTAGTTCTGTGATCTGGAGGTGACTGATGAAGGCGAGAACCTGTTCCATCCCTCTCATTTCTGCTGCTGCCTTATGAGCCTCCTCTCCGGTTGCATGGCAATACAGCCCCCGTCACGCAACCGACCCTGGATGGACAAAGACTCCCTTTAAAGCATCGACCGATCTTTCCTTGACAGGCCGCAGAAAGAATCGGTAAGAATGGCTCTAGGCAAGAGTTTCTACAGGGCTCACCCTGCGCACGGGAGTGCACATCCGTGTCTGATAAGTCATCACTGGAAGCGGAAGTTGCAAAACTCATTGTACAGACGCTCAATCTGAAGATCGATCCTGTGCAGATTCAGCCAGAACAGCCTCTCTTCGGTGAGGGTCTTGGCCTGGACTCGATTGACGCACTCGAACTGTCCCTAGCGATCTCCCAATCCTATGGGTATCAGATACGTTCCGATGATTCAGACGCAGTCGCGACCTTCGCCTCACTCCGGTCGCTGTGCAAGTCGATTGAGAAGAATCGGACGAAGTAATATCATGTGGGTCTATGAACACCGCCGCATTGCTCGGACCCTGCCACCCTGATAGAGCTTTGGCCTGGGAGAACGGCCATCCGATCACCTACCGCCGCTTTCTTTCAGAGGTGGCAACCCTAGCCGATCAACTTCCCGAAAAACCCACGGTCATCAACCTGGCTGATAACCGCTATCGATTCCTCGTCGGGCTGGCCGCTGCATTGGTCCGAGGGCAGACCACGCTGCTTCCCCCCAGCCGCGCGCCGCGCGCTTTGGTACAGATCGCCAGAGAATATGGCAACAGTTATTGTTTGGCAGTTGACCAGGAGACCATCGAAGGACTTCCTACCTGCCATATCCCAAAGGGTGAATGGAGTGCAACTCAGCATGCGAGGGTTCCGCAGATCCCTGTTGACCACACGGCCGTCGTGGCTTTTACGTCCGGCAGCACGGGCAGCCCTCGTCCCAATCCAAAAGCCTGGGGCTCCTTAGTCGCAGTCGCGCGGAGTACAGGAGCTCGACTTGGGCTCAAGGCTTCAAATCACCTGACCGTCGTGGCGACAGTTCCTCACCAGCACATGTACGGGCTTGAAGCTACCATTATGCTCCCCATTCAACATGGAATGGCATTTCATGTGGGCCGGCCGCTGTTCCCCGAAGATGTGCGGTTGGCATTGACGGAAGTCCCATCACCGCGCTTTCTTGTGACCACGCCTTTACACATCAGGGCTTGTGTCACAGCGTGCACGCGGCTGCCTCAAATGGAGTGTATTCTCTCTGCGACCGCGCCCCTTCCTATCTCATTGGCAAAAAAGGCCGAGACCTTGTTCCAAACCGGCGTGTATGAGGTATACGGGTTCACTGAGGCCGGTAGCCTCGCGACAAGACGGACTGTGGCCGATGAAACCTGGCACGTGTTGGACGGCATCACGCTGCATCACGAATCAGGTCGGTGTTTCCTGCGGGCTCCGTATCTGCCGGAGCCGGTCCTCTTTCCCGATCTGGTTTCGCTTCAAGGGCCACACCGGTTCGTGTTGCATAGCCGCGGTGCAGATCTGGTGAACATCGGTGGACATCGAATTTCGTTAGGCGACCTGAACCATAAATTGAACGAGATTGAGGGTGTGCAGGATGGAGTGTTCTTTCTCCCGGACGACACCGGAACCTCAGTCACACGTCTTATGGCCTTCGCCGTTGCACCTGGAAAGTCAACAGAGCAAATCCTATCGGCGCTTCGAGACGTCATTGATCCGGTGTTTCTTCCCAGACCGCTTCATGTGGTTCCCAACCTTCCTCGCAACGAGACCGGCAAACTCACGAGAGAGGCCTTGCTCGGATTACTGCGCGAGCGTCATGGACTGGATAGGCATGGGGCCTGAGCGGATTGTCACCATCGGTGCGGACCATCCATCACTGACGGGACACTTTCCTGGCCATCCTGTGGTCCCTGGCGTCGTCATGTTGGGAGAAGTCATGAACGCCATCCGCGAGATGACCAAAGAGAGGATCGAATTTGTGGACATGCCGGCGGCGAAATTCATGTCGCCTCTGAACCCTGGAGAGCCTCTTATCATCAGGTTGGACCAGCACGACGACGGCACAACAGAGTTCACATGCACAACTGTGTCTCGACTCATTGCGAGTGGCTGCCTGCGATATCGCATCGTCGCCGATGATTCCACGGGTGATTCGTGAGTGTGAGGTGGTTGCGACAACGCGAACGCGGCAGCCGAATCTTGTCGCGATTCATGATCTGGATGGCGTTATCCGTCGGACGTCCGGCCGCGCGCGCCTTACTCTATCCGATCTGCGTCTATTACCTGGTGTTTTCGAGGCAAGCAGGCCGTGCCATTCGACCCTACTTGATTCGAGCGCTGCGACGTCCGATCGGCTCGCGTGACCTGTATAGGCAGTATCATTGTTTCGCGTCGACGCTCCTTGATCGTGTCTATCTTCTAGCCGGACAATGCAGCCGCTTCGACATTGAGATACGAGGGCTCGACTTGCTCAAGGACTGCTTGGCTC
>JBBRRL010000455.1:0-2752 GCA_038200775.1 Nitrospirales bacterium | reverse complement strand
TGCGGAACGGGGCGGCCTGACGCTTGCCCGCCCGGCGAGCGGCGTCGAGTTCGGCTTGCAGGCGGCTGTTGTCGGCTTGCAGGCGGGCGACTTCGGCTTCGAGGCGCACAACCGTAGCGCGGAGCGCTTCGACGCGGGCGACCAGTTCGGCGGAGGTCGGGGCAGCCATCTAAGCCTCGCGGCAACGGCGATTCCAGCCACCGCCAATGGGGGCGGCCAGTGCTACGCCGTCAAGAGGACGCTAAACAAGTACGCGCAAACCTTGTCGGGGTCGTCCCCGGCCTCGATCCGCCGTTCGGCTTCATCCCACGTCATGAATGGCAGGGCTTCTTCGCCTTTGGCGTAGGCCAGCCCGCCGCCGGGGAACTCTTCCTTCAGTCCAAGGTTTCGCCGTGCCCAGTTCCAGGCCGTCCGCAGGCTGATGACTTCCTTCTTGATCGTCGCGGGCGAGGGGTGGCGCTTCGGGCGTTTCTTCACCGGCTTCACCGCAACCGGAGTGTCCTTCTTCTTGGCTGCTGCCGCCATCGTCGCCTCGCGCTTCTTGCGGTACTTGTCCGGGTCGATCCACTCCTCACTTCGCTTGTCCACAAACTTCTGCAAGTCGGCGCGCACGACTCCCGCCACCGGGCGCTTCGTCCCCAGGATGCGAAGCAGGTGCGAGAAGTGCAGGCGGATGCCCTCGACCGTGTTGGCCTCCAACTTCTTCTGCTGCGACTCCAGGTATTGCTCCCAGAGCATTCCCAGGGTCAGGGGCCGTTCCGTCGAGACGGCGGACGGCGGCTTGCCGTCGTGCTGGATAAAGGTCACGATGTCGCAGCCAGCGGGAAGATCGAGCAGATGCTGTTTCAGCCGCATGAGCCAGTAGTCGATCTTCGCCGAGATCGCCCGCGCCTCGAACTCCTCGACCTCACCGATCCAGAGCGAGTATTTCTCGCCCCGATAGCGGAACCGCGCACGCCAACTGCCGCTCCTACACTCCAGCGTCGCCATCGTTTTGGGTCCATTTTGGGTCCACCTGTTGCCACAATAAGAGGCAACGTCACCACACCGCTATTCTACGCGACTGCGGCGCAAATCTCTATGTCGATTAAACTTAATTCGCGGACGCAACGCGACCGAAATGTATTGAAAACGCTGAGGCTTTGGATTGTGGATCTGGGGGGCGCGGGTTCAAGTCCCGTCATCCACCCTGCATAAGCCCCGAAACCGTAAGGACTTCGGGGTTTTTTCGTTTCGTCAACCGACCTGCCCGCGATGACGCCTTGGCACGGATAAACCGCTAAATGGCACGGATAAGCCCCAAGTACGCTGCCCTGCGCTCGGGAAACGTCGGCGATTTGGACGCGGTGGCACCTGGCCCCGGCAAGCCCCCAGAGTATTTGTCTGGTGATCTACTCAGGTGTGGACGCCCGCATCCTCTCGGCAACCGCCTGCCTGATCGCCAGTTCATCAGCCTTGGTGATCTTCGACTTTCCAGCAAGCTTGCGACGGACGGTCGATGGGTCCCAGCCGAGGAGCCGGGCGAGCTTCGTCTGCCCGCCAGGATCAAGGGATTTGCATATTTGGCGGAGGGCAGCGGGGGTCACTCAATCCCTGGATGGGTTAAGAGGCTCGATAAAGACATCTTGCCATATGTCTTTGCTTTTTCCGTCAGGGTAATATTCGGTCCTGACCTTTCGTTTTCCCATCGTGCCGCCGTGGTACTTTCGGAGCGCTTGGGTGTACTCAAAGCTCTCATAGGTGGTGGAGGTACGCGCTGGGCAAGTGACATAGACCGTATGGCCCCAAGGAATGTTGATATATGGCATTTTCACTTTTCTCTCTTCTCAGGCAACACATCCGTTCCGTATTTCAGATACGTCTCAATCGGCTCTATGTCGTAGCGTGAGACGCTGCACTTTCTCAGATCGGCCATATTCAACCCGGACTCTTTGAGCAGCTCGTCAGCGCGAAGCTCGTAGCGAAACATGACGGCGATTGCCCAAGCCGCACCCTGAACCCATCCCCTGTGCCTTGCTTCTTCAAATGCTTTATCCTTCATGCGTTATCCCTTCATTTTCTCCGGCACTTTGCGGCTGCGAGCCGGACGCTACCCCGGCTACCGATTGACCGGAATCGAACCGGCGACCTTCTGCCCTGCCGAGCTTGCTCTACCCGCTGAGCTACAATCGTATCTCTCCGCGTACTTGTTTAGCGGGTGTACTGCGTGGTTTTCCGGAGCCTCGAACGCTGTTTTTCAAGTGGTTTTTGAGTTGACATAGGTATGTCACCTCGTTAACAACGTGCTGAAATCCAGATGTCATCGACGTAAGTCCTTGCGCCGTAAGGGTTGGACCCGCTAAACAAGTACCTCTCCGCTTCCTGTGCCCATTCCACGGAGCCTTAGCGTGTCTGCTTTCCACGCCGCCGCAGCCAGGGCAAGCACTAGCGCAATTTGCACTAACGATCAAGCACTTTTTGATGTGATGGTTCTTGAGCCAGAATATTATAACATTTTCATTTATTGATGTCTTCCATCACATGATCCGCTATGGATTGAATGTCCATGAGGTCTCTGAGGATAAGCTGCTTGTTGTCACCCGGCGAAGTCTCGGTTGCCAACCGATAGGTGATTGAAGCGGTGGCGATCATGGTCTTCAGCTCAACTACCACCGCTTCCCTAGTTTCTTCGGCGGGCCGGAGCAGGATGCCCCAGTCCTTGGCCTCGTTGAATCTGAGCCCGGGTAGGATCACTTCAGTGGTCCGGATTGCG
>JBBRRL010000454.1:0-2755 GCA_038200775.1 Nitrospirales bacterium | reverse complement strand
GAGGCGGGTCAGCAGGCACATCTTACGGGAAAAGTCGCTGCGGCATTGAAGGAGAAAGCCGCTGACCTGTTTGCAAAACCTCCTGTCATCGAGAAGATCGATATCCTTGCAGCCAAACTTCCTGAATAGAGTGGAGGGAGAAGGCTTCAGATAAGTGCTTGTGTCGAACTAATCGCAAGCGTGAAGGATTATTTTGAGATGAATGTCTATGGACACAGGAGAAGCACATGAAAGCACTCTGTTGGCATGGCAAAGGTGACGTCCGCATCGATACGGTTCCTGACCCAAAGATCCTGGACTCGCGCGATGCGGTCTTGAAGATTACGGCGACCGCGATCTGCGGTTCAGATCTGCATCTCTACGGCGGCCTCATGCCGACTATGGAAGCCGGCGATGTGCTGGGCCACGAATTCATGGGCGAGGTCATTGAGGTTGGGCACGGAGCCTCCAAGCTGAAGGCTGGCGATCGCGTTGTAGTGCCTTTCACGATTTCCTGCGGCGCCTGTTTCTTTTGCGAAAAGGGCCTTTTCTCTCTATGCGACATCTCAAACCCAAACGCCGAAGTCGCTCGCAAGGCGATGGGGCATTCCCCTGCAGGACTGTTCGGCTACTCCCATATGCTCGGCGGGTTCCCAGGAGGTCAGGCGGAGTACGTGCGCGTGCCCTATGCTGACGTCGGGCCGATCAAGATCCCCTCGGGCCTGCGAGACGAGCAGGTGCTCTTTCTATCAGATATTTTTCCCACAGGCTATATGGCTGCTGAAAATTGTGGCATCGAATCCGGCGACACGGTCGCCGTCTGGGGATGCGGGCCTGTCGGTCAGTTCGCGATCCAGAGCGCCTGGATGTTTGGCGCCGGCCGAGTCATCGCGATCGACACGTTGCCGGAGCGCCTCAGCATGGCCGAAAGATCTGGGAAAGCCGAGACCATTAATTTTGAAAAAGATAAGGTCTACGACCGTTTGATGGAAATGACCAACGGCCGTGGTCCGGATCGCTGCATCGACGCGGTGGGCACCGAAGCGCATGCCGGGGGGAGCTTTGATGCCGTGCTTGATAAGGCCAAGTCAGCAGTGTTTCTCGGCACCGATCGGCCACATGTGTTACGCGAGGCAATCATGTGTTGCCGCAAGGGCGGGACAATCTCCATTCCCGGCGTCTACATCGGATTACTCGACAAGATTCCGTTCGGCGCCGCCATGAACAAGGGCCTGACTATAAAGATGGGTCAGACCAACATGCAGAAATACATGCGTCCGCTACTCGAGCGAATCGAGAAGGGAGAGATAGACCCGTCCTTCATCATTACTCATCGTCTAAAACTCGCCGACGCCCCGAAAGCCTATGAGACCTTTCGCGATAAGAAGGACGGGTGCATCAAAGTCGTGATGACCCCGTGAAGGCGCGTGGTGCAGTAGGGCTGGTGACGACGAAAGAAAGAATTGTTATTCGAGGGATGCAATACTTCTCTGGACAAGCGAGAGAAACCTCGCGTTGATCGGCTTATCGGGAGTTTGGTGGAGAACGGTCTGTAGTTCCTGAAGCGCCTCGTGGCGGAGTCCCTTGTCTTTTAATGTCAGGCCCAGCTGATAGCGCGCTTCATAATCCGATGATTTATAGTGCAGGGTTTGGTGGAACTCTTCAAGCGCTTCATCCAGGTGGCCTCTGTCTTTTAGCGCCATTCCCAGGTTGTAATGAACGCGAGCGTCCGCCGGCTGCAGCTTGAGTGCAGAGCGAAACGCGAGAATCCCGCCCTCCACGTCACCACTGCTGGCGAGTAGAATTCCAACCTGCTGAAGGGTCTCACTGTCGGGATGAAGATTGACAGCTTTCCGATACTCCGTCACGGCCCCTGAGATGTCACCTTTGGCTCCAAGTGCCATCGCTAAGTGTGAATGAGCGTCTGGCGAATCCGGTGCGAGCTGAAGCGACGCCTGAAACTCATTGATGGATGTGGCGACCTCGCCTTTCGCAAGCAACAGCTTTCCTTGGCTTAGATGTTTTCTGGCGAGCTCTTCATTCGGATTTGTTTCACAGGCTGCCAGCATGCTGATAAGGCACATTATTGCCATCAGGCTTACGCTCTTCGGCTGTATCGTTCGCATAAAGTCGGCTTTCATCATAGGTCGTACGGTTGCTTGCCCGGAGGGGCTTTGCATAGCTTATATCGGTACACCCAAAGGGAGGCTTAACGGGCAAACAAGCATAAGGTAGAAATAACTCGCTTGTGTGGGTGGCATTACAAAACCCTACCTCAGTAGGATTGGTCTTTTCGGTGCCGGAGAGTACAAACAGACAGGTTTTGTTGAAGTCTTTAGCCTTAGGGGGGAAGTCCGATGTCACGTATCATGGTGAAAATGCTCTTCGTGCTGGTCCTGCCTTTGTTATTTATGTACGGATGCGGAGCTCCGGACTACAGGTCTTCCTCCTCTACACCTAAACTGGAATATTGGGTGCCGCAGGATCCTTGGGAGGATCAAAAGCTTGGCATCTGTTGTTTCGTCTATGATGACCCCTCCGCCGAGACTCGGAGCATGGTGGCGACGCGTGGCGCAATCTCTACCACCACGCGGTCCGTTCCCCCAGCCCAGGCGATACAGGAGCCGAAGCGAAACCCTAATCAAGAACTACAAGACAGCAAGTCAGCATCCGCAAGGGCGCAGAATACGTCAGAGTCTATAAAGCAACGCGATGACACTATCGCTCTGCTACAAAAGGACCAGTCGGCACTGAGGGGCGAGCTTGATGCGGCAAG
>JBBRRL010000453.1:0-2786 GCA_038200775.1 Nitrospirales bacterium | reverse complement strand
TTGCCAATACCGCCAATGACTTAATCGAGGCCGTCTCGCAAAGGGTCCTTTTCGCAACGTCTGCCGGACAGCTCACTTAGCGAGAATCGCAGCAACTGTCCAAAGGGTTGCTGACACGGCAACTAACACCGCGACCCAGCCCGGCACATTTGAATGGATACCGGGAATATAGGAGCTAAGGAGAAATATGGCCAGGAAGGCCAGTGAAATTCCAGACCATGGATGCGACGGAGGATAACGTCTCTTGATGGCCAGAGAATATACATAAACCGCGAAGATATCCAGAGCCACAAGCACCCCAGCGATCTTAGGTAGATAGACCGACATATATAACTTTGAGCCTGCCTGACTATTCGGCGTCACCATCGGAACGTCGCACGCACCGGCCCAACAAGATACGGTGCAGTGTACGGAGGATATCACGAATCAGAAGCCCACTCCCTGCTTCGCGGTCACCTTCGAAAAGAGGTCGGGATCACAGGCCGCGCGGCTTTAAAATCCCGGATGTCGGATTCTAGAAAGTTTCAAAAGGGGTCCTTGTGCAACGCGCCTCACAACGTACCCTACGGCCTTAGCGTACGCTGTCAACTGAACTGGTTGAGCCGCCTGCTTCGAGAACAGGCTGCACTTCGGGCAGCTACCGTCTCATGCCAGCCAGCATTTTCTTCGCCGCTTCGAGGTGATTGGCGACGTGGCCGCGCGTCTCCGTGAGATGTTTTTTCAATTCTGCGTTGGTTGCATTTTTGAGGAGCTGGTTATCGATCATGCCAAGAACCTCGGTATGGCCCTTAATCATCGTCTCTATGTAGGCGCCTGCGAACTTCTCGCCGTCGAGCGGTGCCAGAGCGGCGAGCTCCCCCGCGCCTTTCACGCGCAGCTTATCCACGGCGGCGTTTTCCATCGGCGTGACGTTGATCTTCTGCCCGAGCTTCAACGTCTTATCGAGGTTCATCCCATGCTCCTTGTGCAGCATCTTCGCGTACTCCGCGACCTGCGGGCTCAGCTTTTTCTTTCCAGCTTCGAGCGCCGCGACGATTTCGTTGTCGTTGACCGCCGCTAGAAATCCGAGAACCTCTCCATCACTTGATCCTTCTTTGCTTCTGCTCCTGGACTGCGGATCGCCCATCGGCCGTTCGTGGGAGCCCGGTATGACGGGCTTGTCTGCGAACATCACATCATCCTTTTTTGGCTGGAACTGGAGCGCGGTGGTGTAAGGCGGGTATTTCCCAAAAGCATCATCGACGACGTTCTGACCGAAGGCCTTGCGCGCCTCTTCCGCGCTCTTTTTCCCCATCACGATGTCATTGGCGAGATTGAGCGTGAGGATGTTGTGCCCTTCCAGGTCACACCGTGCGGACATCTCGCCTCTCGTCCGATCAAAGGTCAGACTTCCGTCGTAAGCCGTGAGGGCATCTGCTTTCTCGACCGGGACGCGGTACGCGATCGTGTGCTCCATATAGTCCATGTGCGGCTTGGGAAAATCGTGATGACGTTCCATTTTAGTGACGGTGATCCGCTTGTAGGGGCCTTGGTTGTGCCAGACAAGTTTCTCGGACGTAGCTTCCTGCGGTGCGCCGTATGTCGCGAGCATTTGCTCGGCTCCAAGCTTTGGGCGATTGGGCCATGCGGCAATGATGTTATTAACCGCGGCGCGATCACCCGTCGCGGCAGGTTGCTGTCCGGAAGATGCGGCGGACAGACTCTACGTGCTCCAGCAGGGCCAGGTGGTCGAACTCCGCGGGCCCTCAGCGTCGAACAGGATAATCACCCGGGTGGTGACTCCGGGCGAACCTTTCGGTTACCTGTGCTTCTGCGCGCCGAAAGGCGGCGTTCGAGGTTCAAGTGCCCGCGCCACTTCGGACGTCGTTGTCCTGGAAGTAAAGTTTGCCGGAGTCATCGCGAAGCTGCAGAGCGATGAGAAGCTGCTCACAGAGATGCTCTTCCAGTTTTGCACCCGGCTTACGGAGGCCGAGCGGCGGTTGGAAGTCCTGACCTATCGCGGCGCCGAAGACCGTTTGGGTCATCTGCTCCTCGACCTTGGTCAGTCGCGTGGCGCGCCCGTGGACGAGACAGCCGATACGGTTCGTGTTCCGATGACCCATGATCACCTGGCCAAGATGTCGGCGATGAGCCGCTCGCACGTCACCGTCACGATGGTGTCGTTCCGCAAGGCCGGCCTGGTTCAGTACAGCCGGGATCAGCCGCTCGTCATCCGTCTGAGCGCTCTCCGGGAATATCTGAAGCGTTGATGAAAGTGTGTTTGCCGGCGTTCAGAACTTTTCCATAGGGGTCAAAACGAGATCCGTGGCAAGGACAACCCCAGGTTTTTTCTGCGGAGTTCCAGTCCACAATGCACCCGAGGTGAGGGCACACAGCGGAGCACTGGTGCAAGGCTCCGTCGCTGTCCCGATAGGCGGCGACCTTCTTGAGGCCGTTCCTGATCAGTGCGCCCGTGCCCGCTGCGATATCGCGCAGCGCCTCGACGTCGCCGCCAGTTGCATAATCGCCATACTGCGCCGCTACATTGAGGTTCTCCGTCACGAATTCCGGCGCTGCCCGCAGGGAAATACGTGCGGGGTCGTAGAGAGTTTCCCATGCGTTTTCCCGCCCCAGGACAAGATCGTTGACGAGGGGGTTCTGTTGCACCTTCATTTTGGTCATAGAGAATGAGGAGATGCGAAAGCAAGGAACTGCCCGCAATCCATTGTTTAGAAAGCGATGGTTCTCTGACGACGTGATCATCCTGTGTGTGCGCTGGTATCTGCGGTTCCGCCTCAGCTATCGGG
>JBBRRL010000452.1:0-2786 GCA_038200775.1 Nitrospirales bacterium | reverse complement strand
TGGAACGGCCAGGCGGACGCAAAAAACCACATAAACATCAAATCGAGCGTGAAAGCGTTGCTGGGAATGTGCGGGGTTGATGTTGCGCTGCGGCACGCGGAGCAGGTCGGGCGTGTCGTCGCTTTCTATGCATTCTCCTTTCAGGAGCACCGGGCCGCCTGGACCGACGCACTATTCATCAACCGGGAATTTTGTCGCACGGCCAGGTGCGCCGGCATTTCTTCCCGCTGATCGCACAAATCTCATGCCTCCCCGCGTCGCCATCATCATAGTTATCTGGAACGGAAAGGCCGACACCATCGAATGCCTGCACTCGCTTAGTCAGGACTCGTATCCGAACAAGGAGATCGTCATCGTGGACAATGGCTCCACGGACGGCTCCGTAACGGATATCCAGCGCGAGTTTCCCGGCGTGACCATCCTCGAGACTGGCGCAAACCTCGGCTTCACCGGCGGCAACAATATAGGCATCCGCCACGCCATCATCCACAGGGCGGAATACCTCTACCTGCTGAACAACGATACCACCGTCGAGCCCGGGGCGCTCGCCGCCCTTGTGGCCGCCGCCGAGGCAAACCCCAAATCCGGCCTGCTCGCACCGATCATCTACGAATACTACCCGCCGCGTCCCATTTGGTTCGCCGGGTCAAGGATGGATCTCCCACGCGGCGCTGCCTGGCACGATAACTCGCACGTCCCCAAACCCACCGATGCCCCCTATGAAGTCCCCTGGGCCACAGGTTGCGCGATGCTCATCAGTGCCGCGCTCATGCAGCAGCTCGGCGGCTTTGACGACCGCTATTATCTTAGCTCCGAAGATGTGGACTTATGTGTGCGCGTGCGGCAGGCGGGACGCTCAGTCGTCGCAGTCCCAGCCGCCACCATTTATCACAAGGGTGGCCGGTCCGGTCAGCGAATGCCCCGTACCCGCCACTATTATGCAGTGCGCAACAGGCTCCTTCTCATGCGCAAACACAGCGGCCCGGCTTACTATCGCTCCGCGCCCGGCGTGGTCTTCTCCTTCCTCTGGCGCACGTTGCGCGCCCGCATCGGACATCGTGATCGCCTCGCATGTTTTCGTTCAGTGCTCGATGGCGTGTTGGATCACCTCTTCCAGCGTTATGGACCCTATCGCTCCACGACGTCGTCTGCCCCTTTGAAATAGGCAGCGACGTATTATCAATGACACCAGGAGTCCCGACGCTATCTCCTGCTGCCTGGACCTGACGCTTCTAATTTATTCACAAGACCACCGCTTCCGTAACTCTGGCGGACCGAGGGCTGAAGCCCCCGCCGGTCGCTCAAAAAATTAGATGAGCCTTTCCATCAAGTTCAAGCGCATTAAATCATGGGCGGCCCGTTCTTCGGCGCAGCTCGCTGTATCCTTGCACCCGCATCTGACCATCCGGTCTTTGCCATATAGTTTTGAGGAAGATGGACTGGCCACCTCGCAGAATCGCGACTTTATCCATGACCCGCGTTTTCAACGTGCCTATGCCCTCGGGAAACAAACCGGCTCCTGGCACAACCATGAGCTGCGATGGCGCATTCACGTGCTGCTCTGGGCCGCTGCAAGTTCAGCGCGGCTGCCCGGTGCATTTGTCGAGTGTGGTGTTAATCGCGGTGGATTTGCTCGATCGATCATCAGCTACACGGATTTTGGACACCTTAAAAAAGACTATTACCTATTCGATACCTTTTCCGGCTTTGATTCCGGACAATTAAGCGACGCAGAGCGGCAAACAGTGGCTCCGATTTACCATTATCAGGAATGTTACAAAGACGTGCAACGGGAGTTTCAAGCCATGCCGTTCGTGAAAATTATTCGCGGGGCGGTGCCCGGTTCGCTGATTGACGTCGGTCCCGTCGCATTTCTGAGCATCGATATGAACTGTGTCGCGCCGGAAATTGCTGCCGCCAAATTTTTCTGGCCACATCTCAGTCCAGGCGCATTCATCGTACTCGATGATTACGGCTTCACCTTGCACCATCTACAGAAGCTCGCCTTTGATGAGTTGGCGAAGAGCTGGGGTACGGAGATCCTGTCACTTCCGACTGGCCAGGGTCTTATCATCAAACCGTAACCTCCGAAAAAATGAGCGCCATTGCCCATTGTTGCACTGTTCGCGGCGGCTCGCTGGGACAGCCTGACAAGGGTTGGCCTGCCAGCAATTTACATGGACAGCCAGAGTCATGGATGAAGGCATGAGAGTGCAGACTGAATTCGGGTCCGACGTTTGGGAACTTGTCCTCGCGACAGGCTTCGCTGAATGCCGGATTGTCACCGTGGAGTTTCCAAGTGCCCAGGCTTTGGTCGCCAGAAAGCCTTTACGTAAATAGGCATATGCTGAATTATACCGGAGAACGAATGGTGCCGGAAAAAGCCGATGGCCGCACTTTTTGGGAGCACGTTGAGCGTTATCGTTTCGCTGCAAGGCATGTAACAGGAAGGCGCGTTCTCGATATTGCCTGCGGTGAAGGTTATGGCAGCGCCGCATTGGCGAAGGCAGGCGCTGCCAGCGTCATCGGCGTGGATAATTGCGCGGACACTTGTGCCCACGCCATAAGCAAGTATGGACTCGACGCGCGCCTCGGGTCTGCGGAAGCCATTCCGATTCCCGATGAGTCGGTTGATTTGGTCGTAACTTTTGAAACGGTCGAGCACCTCCATGATGTGCAGGCGTTCATCGCAGAATGCGCCCGAGTGCTCAGCCCATCCGGTCTCCTCATCGTATCCACCCCGAATAGGCCCGTTTACCGGCAACTGACACCGGCTAATCCTTACC
>JBBRRL010000451.1:0-2787 GCA_038200775.1 Nitrospirales bacterium | reverse complement strand
CTCAAGGGAGGAGGCAGCCTCAGGACAGGCTTGTCGAAGTGCACGCTAGTCACGTAATTATGGATTCTCCAGTTACAAGCGACTAGCAGCGATAGATGCAGACGTAAATCACGTAGATTCGTTAGAGTAAGGCAGGCTTAAAACTATGGAACGAGTCCTCGAACCAGAGATCATGCAGGATCCGGAGCAGGCGCTGGTCTATTCGAAGGCGGACTTCGAGGAGGAGAACCAAAGTTTCGTGGACCGCTTTCGGGAATACTACCCTGATCTGACGCATGGCCATGTTGTGGACCTCGGCTGCGGACCCGGCGATATTGCAATCCGGCTGGCGCGTGCCGTGCCTGATCTCCGGATCACCGGCATCGATGCCTCGGAGCCGATGATTGATATCGCTGAGCGGGCAGTTGCCGCCGAGGGCCTTTCGGAGCGGATTCGATTTCGACGCGAGCGTTTTCAGACTTGCGTCGTGGAACCTGCGGATGCCGTGATTTCCAACAGCCTCTTGCACCATGTGCCTAATCCGCTGCAGTTCTGGTATGCGGTGAAAAAGCTAGCGAAACCAGGAGCGAGGGTTCTGGTCACCGATCTTTTTCGTCCGGCGTCGGAGGAAGATGCACAGGCCATCGTAAATCGTTACGCGGCGGACGAGCCGCCGATCTTGCGTCGCGACTTTTTGAATTCGCTGCGGGCCGCCTTTACTGAAGATGAGGTCGCGTCGCAACTTGCGGAGCTGAACCTTAGCCGGCTGCTGATTGACGTTCCCGACGATCGCCATTGGATGGTAGGAGGGCGGCTGTGATCAAGCGGGTTTTCATGCCGCTCATTATCATTGTTGCGTTCGCTCATACGGGCTGGGCGATTGAATTCTCTGCGGAGCAAACTACGCGGATAGGCAAGCACGCGATGTCCGGAAAAATCTATTTTCAGCCCGACCGCTGGCGGGTCGAAATGGCGAGCTCGGAAGGGCCGAAGGTATCGATCAGCCGTTTAGATAAGGCCGTGACCTGGGTGCTTTTGCCGGGGCGATCGTATGTAGAAATGCCCTTGCGCATTGATCAAGTTCCCCGAGTAGGCCCCCATATTGAAGGGGAGGTGGATCGCAAGCAGATAGGAATTGAATCGGTCGCAGGCCGTAGAACCGAAAAGTATGAAGTCACTCTCGAGAGGGGCGGCAAGCGGGAAATCCTCTACCAATGGGTCGCTCCGGACATCAAATTCGTCATCAAGACCGCTAGCCCCGATGGGCAATGGGAAAGTGAGTATAATTCGGTCGCGCTCGGCCCCCAAAAGGCGGAACTCTTCGAATTACCCGCAG
Source organism: Nitrospirales bacterium (assembly GCA_038200775.1). GTDB lineage: Bacteria > Nitrospirota > Nitrospiria > Nitrospirales > NS-4 > NS-11. Next base: position 1,472 of record JBBRRL010000451.1, on the reverse strand, counting down.
GCTACACGAAAGTTGCCCCCCCACCATGACCTACAAAAGGGATGAAGCTCTCTCTTGTTACAGAAGTCGGAACCGGGGTAGAATTTCCTCATGAATCGTTTTCGTCCCCGTAGCCCGGGATCAGCGCCCCCGGTTCCGCCTGGTTGGAACAAAGCCCCTGCCGGCCGACCGCCGCAGCAGGAGCAGTTCCGGTCCTTCCAGGCGTCCGCCCTTTATTGTCCCAAGTGCCGCGAGGCCACGCCGGTCAAAGAGAGACTCCTCTTAGTCCTGCCGGACGGCAATCTTTTCGAATACCGTTGCGCGCGATGCGGGACGTCGACAGGATCAAAAACAGAAAAAAACCATAAAGACATTCGAATCATCTATTAACTCTTGAATTATGAGTGAGGGGGTCTGCCCTAAGTTTTGAGTTGCCGAGAGCGTGGGCATTTTGTATACTCCGGTGCCCCAGAAGTACATTGCTGATCTCGAAGGAGGCCTCTTGTGAAAGCACTACTCGCCGGTATCCAATCGTTTCTTTTGTTTTTTGGCACCATGGCGGTCGCATTTGCTGAAGAGCCTGCCAAAGAGGGAGCAGCAGGCGGTTATGAGGCGACGGCCTATGTATGGATGGGTCTGATCGCGATTATCGTCATCTACGGCATCTACGATTCCTTCTTCAAGCCAATTGACTGAAGCTGGCTGATAGACGGCTCGTACAGGACCTGGATCGTGTTTCCTTCGGGGTCCGCAAGATAGCACGAATAGCTCCCGTCTCTATGCTGCTTTGGCGCTACGCTCATATGAGCGCCGTTCTGTGTCGCCCACCGCGCCCACGCGTCCACCGCGGACGGCGTTCCTGCAATAAACCCGAAATGGTCGAGCGCATCGGCGCTTCGTGACGTCAGGTTACTTTCCGGGACTTCGTGCAAAGCCAGATTATCCGTTCCTGAGCTCAGGTAGCAGTTCTGGGCATCGGGCTCCCAGACCACCTTCATCGCAAAAAACTTTAAGTAGAATTCTTTGGCCTTTTGAATGTCTCGGACGCGGAGCGCAAGGTGTCGCAAGCCCTGGAGCAAAGGTAGTTCAGATGACATGGCAACCACTCCTTTGCAGGCCATGATAGCGGAACGGGCGAGCGCTGAGAAGCCCAAGTCAATGGCCGGAAACCGTAAAGTCTTGCGAGAGGCAGTTTACTCTGGCATGATTAACCTATGCAGAACTGGAATCGACCCGATCCGCTGACGCGGGATTTAATTCATCTGATCAATGCCCGGCGGCACGATCATTGGGATGCCGATGCGGCGTTCGACACCCTTGCCGACCTGATCGAGCAAAATCGCGAAGATGAGATCCTGACAGTGTTGGCCGCTCTCGATGAGGATATGGCGGAGTGGCTATTTGATCTTCTCGCCGAGGCTGCGTCGACGGATGTTGATTCTGAAGGGGACGCGGCTGATTCCGCCGTGTCGATGCTGACGCTGGCGCTGCCG
>JBBRRL010000450.1:0-2826 GCA_038200775.1 Nitrospirales bacterium | reverse complement strand
GACGGGGGTGGTGACGTTGCCGACGGGGGTGGAGATGGTGATGCCCGGGGACAATGTGTCAGTGTCGGCGGAGTTGATTTCCCCGATCGCGATGGACCAGGGGTTGCGCTTTGCGATCCGCGAAGGCGGCAAGACCGTGGGCTCCGGCATCGTGACCGAAATCGTTGCGTAAGAGAACTGATAGCATTTTAAGGAGTCGCGATAATGCGTGAGATCATTACGTTGGCCTGTCCGGACTGCAAGCGTCGCAATTACTCCACCATGAAGAACAAAAAGAATGATCCGGACCGATTGGAGCGTCGCAAATATTGTAAGTTCTGTCGCAAACATACTCCGCATAAGGAAACGAAGTAATTCCTATAAGGAAACGAAGTAATTCCTCGATCCCAAAAGGGGCATGGTGTTCAACGGTTAGCACGTCGGTCTCCAAAACCGAAGGTCTGGGTTCAATTCCTAGTGCCCCTGCCAACACATGCCCGCTGGAACCACTGTGGCATCCAGTTTGGCATGCGGGCTTTGTCGCATGGGCGCGGGAGAGAGAGAGAGAAACGGATGGTACGGTCGGGCTGTAGTCGCTGGACAATCACGCAATGCTGAAACAATCGTTGGCGAACATAAAGGAGTTCTTGCAGGATGTGCGGGCAGAACTGCGGAAGGTGACGTACCCGACTTTAAGCGAAACCATCGGGTCGACAGCTGTCGTCATCGTGCTCGTGATGATTGTCTCGCTCTTTCTCGCATTGACGGATCTCATCCTGGTGCGGCTCATAGGGAGGATAATTTGAGCATGGGAGAGGCCACGACCCAGACAAAGAATTGGTACGTCGTCCACACCTATGCGGGCTTCGAAGGCAGAGTCAAGACCAGCATTCTTGAACAAGCCAAGGAGATGGGATTCCAGGAGACGATTGGCCAGGTGCTCGTTCCTACTGAGGACGTGATCGAGATCAAAGAGGGAAAGAAACGAACATCGACCCGCAAGTTCTTCCCCGGCTACGTGCTGGTCGAAATGGACATGTCGAACGATGCGTGGCAGATGATTAAGAAGACCCCTAAGGTCACGGGATTTGTCGGAGGGAGCACGGAGCCGATTCCGTTGACTGTGGAAGAGGTCGACACTTTGATGAAGCAGATCGACACGGGCGCCGCCATGCCTCGTCAAAAGGAAGAATATCACAAAGGCGACAACGTGCGGATCATCGACGGTCCCTTCCTGGGCTTTAATGGCATGGTTGATGATGTGGATCAGGAGCGAGGGCGGCTGAAGGTGCTGGTCAGCATTTTCGGGCGTGGCACACCGGTGGAATTGAGCTACGGACAGGTCGAGCGACTCTAAAGCTAATCGGGAAAACGGCCCTCCACGGGACCAAAGCCTGTCTTGTGAGGCTTGGGGAGGGCGGGGTGAAATGAAGGTCAAACACAGGAACTATCCACAATCAGGCCCATGGGAGAGACGGACTCGTCTTGGCGAGTTTGGGGTGGGCTGGGTGTAATGGGTCGAGCAAGCTCTGTTTGACCGGGGTGTGTGGGTGAAGAGAGGTTAAATCATGGCAAAAGAAGTAAAAAGTCTTGTGAAGCTACAAATCCCGGCCGGGAAGGCGAACCCTGCCCCGCCGGTCGGACCCGCGCTCGGCCAGCACGGTGTCAATATCATGGAATTCTGTAAACAGTTTAACGAGAAGACGAAGGGCCAGGAAGGCGCCATTATCCCGGTGATCATCACCGTGTACACCGACCGCAGCTTTACATTTATTATGAAGACGCCGCCGGCCTCGGATTTGCTGAAGAAGGCTGCCGGGATCATTAAAGGATCCGGAACGCCCAACAAGGAGAAGGTTGCGCGGGTGACGGCCGCCCAGGTCCAAGAGATCGCCCGTGTGAAGATGCCGGACCTTAACGCGGCAAGTCCGGCGGCTGCCAGCAAGATCATCGCCGGCACCGCACGCAGCATGGGCATAACGGTCGATTGAATGAACGTCCTCGCCCCCCTTCGGGGACAGGATCGGGTAAGGGCATAAGAGTATCGAAGGAGCGCAGATGGGGAAAAAATGGAAAGCAGCGAAGGCACTCGTGGAGGACAAGTTGTATGGCCTTCCCGATGCGATCGAATTGGTGAAGCGTACGGCTTACGCCAAGTTCGACGAAACAGTGGAAATGGCCTTCCACCTTGGCATTGATCCGAAGCGGTCTGACCAGATGGTACGAGGCTCTGTCGTGTTGCCCCATGGTACCGGCGTCAAGTCGCGAATCCTGGTCTTTGCAAAGGGCGAGAAGGAAAAGGAAGCGCGTGACGCCGGGGCCGATATCGTCGGTGGCGACGAGCTTGTAGAAAAGGTGAAAGGGGGATGGCTTGAGTTCGACAAAGCCATTGCGACCCCGGACATGATGGGCAATGTGGGAAAGCTTGGAAAGGTCTTGGGCCCGCGGGGCCTCATGCCGAATCCGAAAACGGGCACCGTCACATTCGAAGTTGGCAAGGCGATCGGCGAGATCCGCAAAGGCCGAGTGGAATTCAAGGTGGAGAAAGCCGGCATCGTTCATGTGCGGATTGGAAAAGCCTCGTTCGAAACCCAAAAGCTGCGGGAGAACGCGTCGATGTTGTTGGATTCGGTTCTGAAAGCCAAACCCTCATCAAGCAAAGGACGTTACCTGAAATCCGTGACGGTCGCGACCACGATGGGTCCGGGAATTCACCTGGATGCTGTGTCATTGGGCAAGCCCACTGAGTGATGGTGTGACGAGGAGAGCCAGTTATGCGTAGGGAATTAAAGGAGGGAGCGGTTGCCGCGCTCCACGAGAAGTTCAGTCGAGCACGCGTGGCCGTTC
>JBBRRL010000449.1:0-2831 GCA_038200775.1 Nitrospirales bacterium | reverse complement strand
GGCGCGCTGGCGGCTGCCCTTTGGTCCGCGCCTGCTTCCCGCTACATGATGTGTCCGGCGCGCCCCCCAACACCCCCGACCCCCGCCCTCCGCTCCCCGGACATTCCGCGCCACCGATCTTGAAGGCGCCTCTCACGGCAGACGCACGACCAGCCGCAGATAAAAGTACAAGAGGGGTGCGGTGAAGAGCAGGCTGTCAATCAAATCAAGTGCCCCACCGATACCGGGAAGAAAATTTCCCGAGTCCTTCACGCCGGTGCTTCGTTTGATGATTGATTCAGCCAGGTCGCCCACGACCGCGGCGAAACCGAGCAGTAATCCAAGGACAACGGCGTTGGTCACAGAAAGGGCCGAGAGCTGTTCCGGCATCAACTTGACCAGGCCCACACTGGCTAGCGAGGATAAGGCGAGCGCTCCGACGAAACCTTCCCAAGTTTTTTTGGGACTGATGTGAGGAATCATCTGATGGCGCCCGATCATACTGCCGACGAGGTAAGCTCCCATGTCGCTGAATTTGGTCACCGCCACCAAGTAAAGGCAATAAAACTGACCGGTGACATGCCCGTCGCTCGCGCGCGGGGTGACGTACACGATCTTGGTCATGAAGTTAAAGAGCCAGATGACGTAAAGGAGTCCGAACAAGGTATAAGCCATCGTCTGGAGGGGTTCGTCATCTCGCAGGCGAAAGAACATCTGGCGGGCGAAGACGGTCAGGAGAAAAAGGAGCAGCACCGAGAGCTCAAAATCATAAGAGCGCGCCGGCCCCACGTGACTAAAATAATAAAAACTGCCGCACAACATGACGGCGCCGCAGATCATGCCTGTGATCTTGAAATTCGGCAGACCCTTGTGATCGAGCATTGTGTAGAACTCCCAGAGCCCGATGAATCCGAAGAGACTGATCAGCGCCCAGAACGCGCCTTCATGTCCGGAAAGAGCGATAAACAACGCGACCGACCAGAGACAAATCGTGCTGAGGAAACGAAAAAGAAACGTGGTCCGGGCCGTCACAGGTTTTGCTGGAGAAGGCTCGATCGTCACGGGCATATCTTGTCACTGTCCCGAGGGCAGTGTGTTTTGTCCATAGCGGACACGAGGGTTTCAGCTAAGCAGTGCAATTCTTACTCTGGAGGGATACGCGCCGTCGTGTCCCTACATTTCGGTCGTGACTTCGCAAAGTCCTTCACCCGCAGATTGCTTCCGACAATCTTCTACTTTCGCCCGTTTCGTATCCGAATAGTTTCAACCCGTGCAAAAGATGATGAAAGCCGTGGTTAAGAGCCGCGCCGAACCTGGTCTCTGGCTTGAGGATGTTCCTGTTCCGGAAGTGGGCGACGATGATGTTTTGATTCGTGTTCTCAAAACGTCGATCTGCGGAACGGACGTGCACATATATAATTGGGACGCGTGGGCGCAGAAGACAATTCCGGTGCCCATGACGATCGGACATGAGTTCGTTGGCGTGATTCATGAGTTGGGTAATCACGTCAAAGGCTGGACGAAAGGCGACCTCGTCACGGTGGAAGGTCACATCACCTGTGGCCATTGCCGAAACTGCCTGGCCGGCCGGCGCCATCTTTGCCCCAACACCCAGGGCGTGGGGGTGAATCGCCCCGGCGCCTGGGCTGAATTCGTTTCCATCCCGCAATCAAACCTGTGGCATGCCGATCCTACTATCCCGCTCGATGTTCTTTCCTGTTTCGATCCGTTAGGCAACGCCGTTCATACTGCGCTGGCTTTCGACCTGATCGGCGAAGACGTTCTCATCACCGGGGCCGGGCCAATCGGATGCATGGCAGTCCCCATCTGCCACCAGGCCGGTGCGCGCCATGTCGTCATCACTGACGTGAATCCATATCGCCTCGAACTTGCGAAGAAAATGGGAGCCACCATGGCGTTGGACGTGCGGACGGAAAAACTTTCCGGGGCCCTGCAAGAGCTCGGGATGAAAGAAGGATTCGACGTCGCTTTGGAAATGTCGGGCAATCCGAAGGCATTTAGCGACATCCTTCCCAGCATGTTTTACGGCGGTAAGATCGCTCTCCTTGGTATTATGCCGTCGAGCGCAGCGATCGATTGGAATGTCGTCGTTTTCCACAGCCTCACTCTTCAGGGCATCTATGGCCGCAAAATGTATGAGACCTGGTACAAGATGACGTCGCTCATTCAAAGCGGACTCGATATCTCCGCCGTCATTACGCATCGGTTCCCGTCCACCGATTTTAAAGAAGGCGTCGAGCTGGCCAAGTCTGGGAACTCAGGCAAGATCGTGCTCGATTGGGGAGAGCGGTAGGGCGAGAGGCATTCGGCTCTTTAATTGCTCCGTCCCTTTGTCATGTCGAGCGAGGTCGAGACACCTCTAATCTTCTCGGCTTTAGCCATCCCAGCGCACGTCGCTCCCCAAATCTGCCCAAGTGGGATTCAGTCGCTATCAGTGCAACTTTCTTGGCGCGCGACCACTTCTTCAGTTGAGTCTCGCGGGCCAGGGCATCGGTAATGTGTGAATAATGCTCATGATAAATGAGCTTGGTGCATCGATAGGCGGCGGCGAAATTCGAACCCGCTCCCCGTCGATGTTCGTCGGTGCGCCGCGCCAATGAGTTAGTGACTCCAATGCAAAGCACGGATTCATTGCGATTCGTGACGATGTAGACCCAAAAGTGATAATCGCGTCCCATGTCTCCGGAGAAAGCGAGAGATTTCTCGACTGCGCTCGAAATGACAAGAAAGAGGCAGTGATAGCAAAGACAATCTTTCTGCCAACCCATTGTCCTGTAGAGCGCAGTCGAGACACCTCTCGCTGCTGTTCGCAAAGTGAGGCCATACTGACG
>JBBRRL010000448.1:0-2836 GCA_038200775.1 Nitrospirales bacterium | reverse complement strand
CGAGCGCAGCATGTCGCGCCCGTCAACGTGACAAGGCCGCCCCCACTGGTGGAGCTGATCGAGAGTGGGATGGCTGAGAGCAGGTCACTCCAGCAGTTACCCTCGAGGTCGTTGAACCTCTGCGTCGCGCTCCGATTCCTTGCCCGAAGATTTTCTTGCAAGAAGAAGTCCAAGCCCGCACCGAGTGCGTAGAAGGAACTCGTGGGTCGAGGTCGATCGGCCGTCACGTTTAGTTGATCCAAGGTAATGCATCCCCCGCAGACGCGCCCGCATTGACCTCGGCCGGTGAGTATTCCGGCTTACTCCAACTCGAAAGGTTGCTGAATGTTCGATAGAGCACATAACACACACGGATACCAACATCGGAAACATGAAAATTTTCGAGAGGAGCGTGCCGAGCACGAGAATAGCCATCGCCACGGAGATGGCGGTGCGGAACGCGAAAATTTCCGGGGGGAATTTGCCGAGCACGAGCATGGTCGGCCCCATCACAGTGAAGGACATGGGCTTGCCCATCTTTTTTCGGCGGACTTTCGGCACGCCGATGCACTGTACTTTGCCGACATTACGCCGCTCAACAATTCGGGCGTGAGAGGCGAGGCGGTCCTGGCCCTCAATGGCAATATCCTCACGGTCGAGATCGCTGCGATCGGCCTCGATCCTGCTTTTGAAGCGGCTATTGGCACCAATCAGGTCCATCCGCTCCATATCCACGGCTTCCCCACCGGCGATCCCGACTCCATGGTTCCGACACATGCCTCGGACGCCGACCACGACGGCTTTATCGAGGTGGCGGAAGGGGCTCCTGATTACGGCCCTATATTGCTTTCGCTCACCCACAACGGTGAGTTCCCGACGGCTCCGGATGGAACCTTCATTTTCACCGAGAAGTATCTGCTGCCCAGCGCTGCTATTGCGAACCCCATTCAGGCCTTGAGCGAGTTGGGCTTGAACTCCGACGTACCGCTTGATCGTCGGGAAATCGTCATCCACGGCCTGACTCTCACTACCGGGGAGGGCGGCACCAACGAAAATTCAATTCTTCCACCCATTGGTTTGAACGAAGCGGACGGGACCCCCGGATACAAGATCGCCCTTCCAGTCGCGGCCGGTGAGATTCAGGACTCTCATGGCCTCAGCGCCTTGGCTCATTTCGTTCACGGCTTGACCGATCTCGGCTAACGGATTTGCATTGCTTGTTGGATCCCGCTGGCTTGCGCTGGCGGGATCCAGCTCAAATCGACTTCAACAATTGATCCTACTTTGCGGTCGGCTGGTCGTGTCCGACAGGAAACAGTCATGATGGCGAGGTTGGTGCCTGCTTTGTTTGGACAGTGGCGGAACAGCGGTCGGGCTACCGCTTTTGCATCGGGTGACGGGACACCCGGGTATACCCAACAGAGTGCGCGCTCCGACCCGTCGGCGGCACTTTCCACCTGCCGCGGGGCCTTTATCGGTGTCGCTCTATTCAGCGGCATGATCAACGTGCTCTACCTTACAGGCTCGTTTTTCATGCTCGAGGTCTATGACAGGGTGATTCCGAGCCGCAGCGTGCCGACGCTCATGGGCATCGCTCTTCTTGCGCTGGTTCTATACGTTTTCCAGGGAGTACTCGACATCATTCGCGGTCGCGTCCTCGTGCGAATAGGCGCGTCGCTGGATGAGGCGGTCAGCCAACGGGTTTATCAGATCGTGTTGAAGCTGCCGCTGAAGATGCCAGCTCTGAGTGGTCTGCAGCCTCTCCGCGACCTCGAGCAGGTCCGTTCATTCATGTCGACCGTCGGGCCCTCGGCACTGTTCGATCTGCCCTGGATGCCGCTCTATCTCAGCCTGTGTTATCTCTTTCACCCGTGGATCGGGATTGCCGCCACCGCCGGCGGCATCGTCCTTATCGGCGTGACGCTTCTCACGGAACTCTTAAGTCGTGCGCCCACCAGGGAAGCTGCGCGTTGGGCGAATAGCCGAAACACATTGGCCGAGGCTGGCCGGCGCAATGTGGAAGCGGTCCAGTCGATGGGTATGGGCGAGCGTCTCGGCACCCTATGGAACGATTCCAACAGCAGCTATCTGGCGGCGCAGCAGCGCGCGGCCGATATTGCCGTGGGCTTGGGCGGTCTGTCGAAAGTTTTGCGCATCATGCTGCAATCGGCAGTACTCGGAATCGGCGCTTATCTCGTGATCAACCAGCAAGCCACGGCCGGAATCATCATAGCAAGCTCAATTCTGACATCGCGTGCGCTGGCACCTGTCGAGCTCGTCGTCTCGCACTGGAGGGGTTTTGTTTCGGCCCGGCAAAGCTGGAAGCGCCTCACCGATCTCATCGCCAAATTCCCCACGGATCGACCACGCATGGCGCTGCCCAGGCCAGCCCATTCCCTGACCTTCGAGGCCGTAAGCGTGGCGCCTCCCGGCACGAACAGGATCGCTGCGCAAGATCTGGCGTTGCAATTGAAAGCCGGGCAAGGGCTCGGAATCATCGGCCCGAGCGCCTCCGGCAAATCGTCCCTGGCGCGCCTGATCGTCGGGGTCTGGACAGCCAGTCGCGGCAGGATTCGCATCGACGGTTCGGCACTCGATCAGTGGCCAGCGGAGGCGCTCGGCCCGCACATCGGCTACCTGCCGCAGGACATGGAGCTGTTCGCCGGTAGCGTGGCGCAGAACATCGCACGGTTCCAGCCCGACCCGTCCGCGGAAAGCGTGATTGACGCAGCGACGGCTGCTGGTGTCCACGAATTGGTCGTCGGTTTGCCGGATGGATACGAAACACAGATCGGCGAAGGTGGCACCTCGTTGTCGGCCGGACAGCGCCAGCGCATCGGGCTCGCCAGGGCGCTCT
>JBBRRL010000447.1:0-2845 GCA_038200775.1 Nitrospirales bacterium | reverse complement strand
GTCAGGTGCGGCGGTTGGTTTGGCCCGGTTCTATGGACGGCAAAGGTGAGGAGGGTCCATTTCCGTTGGATGGGGAATCTTGTCTATCTGAAGCATGACGAATAGCGGCCCAATCGATGGCCGCTACCCAGGTGTGTTCTTCTTCTGAAAACGAGACGACCCCATCAACCAGCAGTTCATCCAGTTGCCCCTTGGCGTCCAGATCATCCGAGTACAGGGCCAGTAGCAATCCTTCATGCAAATCGACCTGCTGCTGCGTCAAATCTTCCACGGTGCCGACGCAATTCAATCGCAGCCGACCTTGAGAATCCGCATTCTGGAAGTCGGCATAGATTTTAGGCTTTACCATGCCAGGTTCTCCTTTCATCAAAGTTTCGTGAAGGGGTTGGGAAGGTTCGGTGTCAGCAAGCGGCTAGCCCCTTCGGAACTCAGGCCGATCAACGTGGCATGATTCGGATTGCGACCAGAAGTTCGCATCACATCGCCGCCAGCGGCACGGACCGCTCCAACTGTGGTCACTCCAAGCCGACCATGGGGAATGGCCGCAGCCAATTCCTCCAAAGACATTCTTTCCGCGCACTCGACCGATACACCCGTGACGCCGCTAGGATGGGTACGAGTTCCACGCCGCAGATCTTCCGGCTGATTCCGACCTCCCCGAACTACCAAAGCTTCGTCGGGAATCCTTTCGGTCATGAATTCTGCACCTGCCTGTGCGGGATCTTGGTTCTCGGATGCATCGGTACTTTATTCTACTCTATCAAGGGACAAATAGTTTCATCCGGTTTTTGCGGACTTAACCCGTGGCGATGAGGTCGCCGTGTATTTTCAGAGGCATAACTCCGATGTCCAAAGGGTTTGCGGCAAGGCGGCAATTTCCACTAGCATAAGAGTGCCCGGAGAAACGGAGTCAGGCTTTGCGGGGACGCAAGCGTGACAAGGGATGTCTGGGCCTCCGATGCGCCAAAGGCGCGCCATCGCCTCTGGCCACCCACGCTCTGGCGAGCGTGGCTACGTGATGCGGATCTTCCCGAGGTAGCCACGTTCGCCAGAACGTGGGGCGCCCACGCTACCAAGTCCAAATGAGCTATTATCAGGCTGACAACTCAAAAGGGTAACCCATGGCGCGAGGCTGGGAGAATCGTCGGATGATGCTGCTGACTTTATTCATGGCGCTTGGCAGTTTACTTGTTTTAAGCTCCGCGCAGGCGGATGATCGGCCCAATCTGGTATTCATCCTGACCGACAATCAAGGAGCCTGGACGCTGGGTTGCTACGGCAACCCGGATATTCGCACGCCGAATATCGACCGTCTCTCTCAGGAGGGAATTCGTTTCACGCGGGCGCTGAGCGGCAACCCGGTCTGCTCGCCCACTCGGGCCACATTTCTGACGGGTCTGATCCCTTCCCAGCACGGCGTTCATTCGTTCCTCGACCCGAAATACATGATGGGGCCTGAGGCTTACAACACGCTCGCAGAATTCACCTCGTTGGGTGAGGTGCTGCGCGACGCGGGTTACGTCTGCGGCCTCAGCGGCAAGTGGCATCTGGGCGCGAACCTCACCCCTTCGGAAGGATTCGATTTTTGGGTGACCAAGCCGGATGGTTCAACCGCCGAATTCTACGATCAGAACGTCATCGAAGATGGCAAGGTGCGAAAGGAACCGGGATACACCACGGATCTCTGGACCCGTAAGGGAATCGAGTTTATCGAGCGAAATCAGAAGCGGCCGTTCTTTCTGTTTCTCAGCTATAACGGCCCTTATTCGCTCGGCGCGCTGATGCTCAATCCCGCGCGGAATCGGCACGCGCCGTATTACGCAACCCACGAGTTTAGTAGTTTCCCACGAGACGCGATGCACCCTTGGCAGCACGCGAACAAGCAATTCCACAACAACCCGATTGCCATGCGCCGGGTTGCGGCTGAGACGAGCGGCGTCGATGACGGCGTCGGCGAGATTCTGGCGACACTCAAACGCCTCAAGCTCGATGACAACACCTTGATCGTGTACGCCGCCGATCAGGGTTGGATGGGTGGCCAGAACGGCATCTGGGGCATGGGAGATCATACCCGCCCCATCGGCGCGTTTGAATTGATGATGCAAATCCCCTTTATCTTCCGCCATCCAAGCAAGATTCCGGCTGGCAAGACCAGCGATCTGATTGTGAGCAACTATGACTTTCTGCCGACCGTGCTCAGCTTCCTGGGACTGGGCGATCGCTTGCCGAAGAAGCCGAAATCGCCGGGACGCGATTTCTCGGCGGTCCTGCGGGGACAGAGCCTCGCTTGGGACAACACCATGTACTACGAGATGGAAACCTGTCGTGCGATTCGTACCGACCAGTGGAAATATGTCGCCCGCCGGCCGCATGGCCCTTATGAGTTATACGACATGCAGACCGATCCTCGAGAGCGCTTCAATCTCTATGGCCAGCCCGATCTCGAAGGGATTCACCAAGCGCTCGCCGCGCGGCTCGATGCCTTTTATGAGGAATACGCCGACCCTCAATACGATCTTTGGCACAGCGGTCGCTCGAAGGCCAAGCGGCATACCATCGATTGAAATCGAGCATTTTTAGATCCGGTTCATGCGTGCTTTTACGTAAATTGCGATGGAGGCTACCAAAAGAAAGATACCGTATCATTCTTTCTGTAAATGTCTTTGATCATTTGAGGGTGGGTGGGCTTGTTGGGCCAACGCCGAGCGCCCGCTGCCGCTCGATCTTCATGCACTCGTTGAGCAGCAGTTTGAAATCGTTCCTGCCTGACGATCAGGACAGTCGTAAAATAACCGGCTCTCGGCGAAACCATCTCGGTTTCCCGCTCCTTGACCATGCTTGCGGG
>JBBRRL010000446.1:0-2851 GCA_038200775.1 Nitrospirales bacterium | reverse complement strand
TCCTGGCGATTGACCTGAGGCCCGGACCGCTTCAGGGAGCCAGGATTGAGCCATATGGCCGGAGGAGAAACAAATGCTTTGGAAGGGTTTTCAGAAACCGAAACGTCTCGCGGTTGACACCTCAACCCTAACCGACAAGTACGGAATCTTCTGGGCACAGCCGTTCGAGCGCGGATTTGGCACGACCGTAGGCAACGCGCTACGTCGCGTGCTGCTCAGCTCCATCGAAGGCGCGGCTGTGACAGCCGTCAAAATTGATGGCGTGCTGCACGAGTTCCAGTCGATCCCCGGTGTGGTGGAAGATGCCACGGACATCATCCTGAACCTTAAGCAGGTGCCATTCAAGCTGAGCGGCGATGCGCCGAAAGCCATTTATTTGCGCTCGGACCAGACCGGAGTCGTCACCTCCGGCATGATCGAGGCGGACGGGGACGTTGAGGTGCTCGACAAAGACGTTTACATTGCGACCGTGAGCGAGGGCGGCAAGCTCGACATGGAGATGCGTCTGAAGCGCGGACGCGGCTACGTCTCCGCCGACAAGAACTTCGACGAAGATCTGGGTATTGGGTTTATTCCGATTGACTCTGTTCATTCGCCCGTGCGCAAGTGCAATTACACGGTTGAAGCCGCGCGTCTGGGTCAGATCACTGACTATGACAAGCTGACACTCGAAGTCTGGACCAACGGCTCCATTACCCCGGCGGATTCCATTGGCCTGGCGGCAAAGCTGCTGAAGGACCACATGAATATCTTCATCAACTTTGAAGAGGATATCGAGACCGGCGGCTCCTCCGAAGAGCGCAAGCCCGAAATCAAGAATGAGAACCTGAATCGCTCCGTCGAGGAACTCGAGCTCTCTGTCCGCAGCTACAATTGCCTCAAGAACGCGAACATTCAGTCGATCGGCGAACTGGTACAGAAGACTGAAGCCGAAATGCTGAAGACCAAAAATTTCGGCCGCAAGTCGTTGAACGAAATCAAGGAGATCCTGTCCACGATGGGCCTCAGTCTGGGGATGAAGATTGATGAGCACGGGAACGCGGTTCCGGGCCCGACTTCAAACCAGGTGCTGCCGGCTTCGGCTTACGGACCGGACGACTACTAGTTTCCAGCTGCGGGATTCAGTTTTGAGAATACAGGAACGGCTCGAACCTGACTCGAATGGAAATTAACTGAGGTTTTTTTATGCGTCACAAAGTAGCGGGATACAAACTCGGACGTACCACATCGCACCGGCGCTCACTGCTGCGGAACATGGCGACTTCGCTCATCATCGAAGAGCGAATTGAAACCACGATTCCCAAAGCCAAGGCTCTGAAGCCGATTGTCGAGAAGATGATCACCCTCGGCAAACGCGGAGACCTCGCCGCCCGCCGTCAGGCCACCTCGTACCTGATGACCGACGAAGCCGTCCGCAAGCTGTTCGATACCGTCGGCCCACGTTTTGGCGACCGCAACGGCGGCTACACGCGCATCGTCCGTTCCGGATGGCAGAAGGGCGATGGCGCCGACAAGGCATTCATCGAATTGCTGGGCAGCGAGAAGGTGCTGGATGAAAAGCGCCAGAAGCGCGCCGACGCCCGCGCCAAAAAGGCCGAGGATACCAAGAAGGCCATGGAAGAGGCCGAGGCCGCGCAGCGCGGAGAAGCTGCAGCGGAGGAAGAGCCGAAAGAAGGGAAAAAAGAAAAAGAGTAGTTCTGGAGGCGACCTTGCACGGGAGCGCGGGCTATTCGTCCGCGCTTTCTTATTTTCGCAATAAGGATATTGGCTCCTAATAAATGCAATCTGAATCGAAAGGCAAAATGGTTATAGCATTGTGGTGTAAGACGTGCGCCAAAGTCTGTCCACTCTCGTAATGCCGAGGGTTACAATTTATGTCTGGCGCAGAGGAGCGACTGCGGTGCTTACCCGGCGTGCTATTTCCATATTCCTTTTTCTTCTCACAACTTTGTCCTGGCGTCATGCCCCGCAAAGACCTTAAGGTTATGGTCGCAGGTACGCCGATCAAGCCTGGGCTGGCGCTGGGATCGTGGGCGGCATTTTCAGCAAGCGGGGATCCTGCAATCGTCATGGGCGACCTGGTATTGACGGAAGACGAGGTGGCGCCCGTACTGTCCAAATTGGAGATGGAAGGAATTGTAATCACGGCGCTGCACAATCACATACTGCATGAATCGCCACGCGTGATGTACGTGCATATCGCCGGAATGGAAATGCGGTGAAACTTGCGCAGGCAATCCATGACGCTCTCGCCGCCACTGGAACACCGGCCGAGACTCCAGCGACAGCCGCGCAGAAACTGGACCTCGATACCGAGAAAATTGACCAGGCGCTTGGCCGGAGGGGCAAAGACAATGGCGGGATCTATCAATTTAGCGCGCCGCGCGCCGAAATCGTCCGCGATCACGGGGATGGAATTACCCGCGTCGATGGGCGTGTCAACCGCAATTAACTTTCAACCGACTGGCGATGGCCACGCCGCAATAACCGGCGACTTCGTGCTGCTTGGAACGGAAGTGAATCCTGTGATCCAAACACTGCGTGATAACGGGATACAGGTTACCGCCGTGCACAGTCACATGCTGACGGAGGAGCCGCGCCTGTTCTTTATGCATTTCTGGGCCAATGACGACGCCGTAAAACTGGCCCGAGGATTGCACGAAGCCCTCGACAAGACCAACTCGAAAAAATAGAGTTGTGAGAGGGCATTTTGTCTGCCCTCATTAATGCAATTGGGCGCAGAGAATACGCCGGCCGACGCTCTTCCTGACGAACCCACGCACGTATCACTGCCGAAGTTCTGCGGCTACTTCCTCTGGCTCGGCGCCACGGGATTCGGCGGTCCGATCGC
>JBBRRL010000445.1:0-2856 GCA_038200775.1 Nitrospirales bacterium | reverse complement strand
TGAGCAGACTCCTCAATCTCCCTCTCGAGATCAAAAAGTCGATGGGCAATTTCCGCAAACAGCGGACCATTGGCGGAATCCGCTTCCCTTTTGAGAGCGACAAGCGCCCCGTGCAGCAGCTTGTTGGTGATCGCCGATCCGAGCTCCTCCATGAGATCACGCTGGCGCTGTGTGAGCGGACCCATCTTCATGAGAATCCGGGTCAGCTCGGTCTTTTGAATGTCGCTGGCTTTACGCCGCAACGCAAGGATCGTCGGGAGTACCTCGAGCGATTTAATCCATTTGGCGATCAGTGCGACCTCTCCGGTCACAAGATCCTCGGCCTTCATAGCTTCTTGACGGCGCTGCTGGAGATTTTTGTCCACATGTCCCTGAAGGTCGTCAATGTTGTAGAGATATGCGTTGTCCACGGACCCGACTTCAGGATCAATGTTTCGGGGGACCGAGATGTCGATCAAAAACATGGGCTGGTTACGGCGCGCCCAGAGAGCCTTGCGAACGTCGTCAGCATTTACCAGATAGGAGGAGGCGCCGGTTGAGCAAATCACAATGTCGGCATGACACATTTCCTTCGAACGATCATTGAACGGCACGGGAAGACCATGAAAATGCTTCGCGACATCCACGGCGACTTCATAGTTGCGGGTCGTGATCATGACATTTTGCATGCCGGCCTGCACAAGATGGCGCGCCGCAAGCTTGGCCATTTCGCCGGCACCGATCAAGAGAACGGTCTTCCCCGTCAGACTTTGGAAAATCTTCTTCGCCAGCTCCACCGCGGCATAGCTCACCGAGACAGCGTTGGCCGCAATGCCGGTTTCAGATCGGACCCGCTTCCCGACTGAAATGGCTTTCTTCAACAGCTTATTCAGCACAACTCCGGTGGTTTTGTGCGTCAGGGCAATATCGAAGGCGTCCTTCACCTGGCCTAGTATCTGCGGTTCGCCGACCACCATGGAGTCCAGGGACGAGGCCACGCGGAACAGATGGCGAATCGCGTCATTCCCGTCGAAATAGTACAAATACGGAACAAGATCGTCATGGGAAACGTCGGGGGTGATTTTTACAAGGTATTCTCTCAATGCGCAGAACCCTGGCGCAGTCTCCTTCACGACCGCATACAGCTCGACCCGATTGCAGGTCGACAGGATGAGCGCCTCGGTGACCCCCGGCCACCCCTTGAGCCTCGCCACCGCCTCTGGCAAACGAGACTCGGAAACCGCGAGTCGTTCACGAAGCTCCACCGAGGCCGTTCTGTGGTTCAATCCGACAGTGATAATGTTCATGCGTGCTCAGGCAAACGGGTGCTGTCCCTTGAGTAGGACCCCCACGAGCGTAAAAATAACACCCGCAAAGCCGACGACGGTCAGATAGGCCGCACGTTTCGCCCGCCATCCCACCGTCACTCGACCCAGCAGGACGACGAGGTAAAAAAGCCAGGTGCCGAGGGCGCCGATTTGCTCGGCATTCCAATTGAGAAACGACCCGCGTGTGAATTCGGCAAAGAGGGCACCGGTGATGATGCCGAGCGTCAGCAAGGGAAAGCCAAAGGAGATGGCTTTCCCGTTCAGCTCATCGAGAAAATCCAGCGCGGGCAACTTGTGGTAAAGAGCGTTGCGGTGCTTTGACTTCAACAGATGCTCCTGGATGAGGTACATCAGTCCGGCCACGAACGCGATGGCAAAGGCGACCGTGCCGAGGAGAGACAAGGTGACATGCATCCAGACGTTTTGAAAGATCGGCGCGAGCGCCTTAATCTCTTTGGGAAGGGCGGCCGCAGAGATCAGGGAGATGAACGCCAACGGCAACACGAACGATCCCAAAATATGGACGCGAAATCGAAGCTCGACTACGAGAAACACCAGGACTAGTGCCCAGGAAAAAAAGGAAAGCGCTTCGTGCATCGTGCTCAGGGGAATATGACCGGACTCGATCATCCGCAGCACGAGGGCAAGCGTGTGAAAGAAAAACGCGATGCCGGCGACGACAAAGGCGGACTGCGAGACACTCTCGAGTCGCCCGGCGAGCTGGCTTAAAAATAGTGTGGTGGCCAGGAAGTAGAGAAGAAGGCTCACCTCGAAGAAGAGGACATTCATCTCTACGCATCTCCGCCGAATACAAGGATTTTAGGCGAAACATGGCATTATAGAGATTCGTTCAAAATGGAGTCAACTCCGTCGGTGAGGCCGCGGACCCGCTGTGCTGACTCAGCCGCCCGCTCCGGCGGTCGCCCCCCCGCAGATATTCAGGGCTTGACCCGTGATTGCGCTTGCCAAGGGCGATGCCAGATAGACCGCAAGCCCGGCCACTTCGGAAGGCTCAACCATTCTGCCGATCGGCACCGCCTTGATCGCTTGATCTCGAAACTCGGCGGGGGTGATCCCGAGCACGCTGGCCGTCTCCTCAATGCCTTGTCGGGCCATCGGCGTATCTACCCATGTCGGACAGATGGCATTCACTGTAATTCCACGACTCGCAACCTCAAGAGCGACGGCCTTTGTAAAACCCAAGATTCCATGTTTTGCGGTGCAATAGGCGGCATAACCTGGAACCCCGAATCGACCCAGCACTGAGGACATATTAATGATCCGTCCATGGTCCCCGTCCTTCATGAATCGCAAGGCCTGCTTCGAACAGAAATACGCGCCGGACAGGTTCGTTGCCAAAATCGCGGCCCATCCCGAATCATCCGGCTCTGTCATCGGTGTCCTGCCGGATATTCCAGCATTATTGACGAGAATATCGAGCCGCCCGTAGCGCTGTGCAATGGATGCCACGGCGTCTCGAACGGCCACCGGGTTTGTGACATCGAGCTCGATGGTCATAAGATCGTGACCGAGCGCCCGCGCCGCGGCC
>JBBRRL010000444.1:0-2866 GCA_038200775.1 Nitrospirales bacterium | reverse complement strand
TAGAGCTAACCGCTGCTAAGCCTTCGCGCCGACAAAGACCCGCATCCGCTCCAGCTCCGCTTCGAGCTCGAGGAGGCTGGAGGGGGCAGAGCCACCTTTTTACAGCCCGATTCAGTGCAATGGGCTAAGCCATGTTCCCCTGAAGCCGAACAATCGTTTGACTCCTTCCGGGCTTATGAACTGAAATGTTGCCGAAACAAGCAACCATATATGAACTGGAGTGTAAAAAGGCGGCTCTGACCCGTACCGCTTCCCCGCTCCTTGTTGGGAATGCGGATGCCAAACACAAACCGCCTCCGATCAGAGCGCACCGATCGCACGGGAAATGAGGAGCACCACGATTAGAAGCGAAATAAAAGCCTGAATCATCGCGAGCACCTTTGCCCAGCGGGCCAGGAGCGGGGCATCGGTCGGTCCGAAGGTGGAGCTTTGGGTAAACGCGACGAAAAGATAATCGATAAAGTGCGGACGCCAGCGTGCGCATGCGAATTGCCCACGCTCCTCTTTGGGAATCTGCATCTGCGGGAAAAGAAAACTGCAACTGCCAAACTCCTTGAGCTCCGCGCGTTTGGTGGCACCGCCCCCGTCGAGGCGCCAATACCAAAGCGCAAAGACAATGACATTGGTCAGCCACAACAGGGCCCCGGAAAATAGAACCTGGATGGCCGACTCCTTATGCGAGGGCAATGCGTGGACCAACAGTGCCACCGAGCTGATCAGTGCGACGGTAATGATCGAGCTGATGGCCAAGCCAAGAATACGATTAAGAGAACGCTTTCCGATCCGATGACTGACCACAGTTGGCACCAGCAAAACGCCGATCAAAGTGGGCAGCAGCCAGGTCGGACCGACAATGAGCGAAGAGGGCAGCGCGAGATAAATCCCGGCCACGGCGACAAAGGCGAGTAGCGCTTGCCAGCGCGGTTCCACCTTGTCAATCCGATGGCTTCCCGTTTCCATGGTATCGTTAGAGCACGAAAGGAATGATGCACTTCACGCGTTGCTGATACGACCTGTACTGGTCCGGGAACTGTTGGAGCATGAGCGTTTCTTCTTCGCTTAGCTTTATCCAAAAACTTGCGAACGCGAGCAGGACGGCGACGATTCCGCCCAGATGCCCGAACCCCAGAGCGGTCGCGACAAACATGACCAGTAGTCCGGTGTAGATCGGATGACGGACGAGGCGATACGGCCCGCGTTCAATGAGTTCGTGTCCTTCTTTCAAAGTGATGGTGCCACTCCAATTGCGCCCAAGAGTAGCTCTCGCCAAAACGCAGAAGGCGAGACCTGCGATGCATAGAATCCCGGCCATCCACTGCACCGCTTCCGTGGCCGAAATAATTCGGACATCAAGTGGATAGGGCAATCGGTAGCGCCTGGTCAAAAGGAGAAAAGCTATCACCAGCAAGATCCAGTAACGCAGCCGTCGCGCGCCGCTTTCACGGTAGATTGAACGCTTGGTCGATATCGCGGACAGCAGCCAAATTAGCGAAAATAATATCCAGCATGCACGAATGATATCGGCCGACAATGAAGGGCTTTGCATGAAGCGCGACACGAAGATTCGACAACTTGCGTGACGAACAAATTCGCGCAATTAAGATGTCGATCTTAACGGACAAGACCTAGCGCGCCATTCCCTGGTCGATCGCTTCGGCAAAGACGACGTGATTGCCATCCGGGTCGACGCTCATCACGGTCTTCACCTTTGCGCCTGATGTCCGTTCGCTCGTGTAAGGCGATGCCCGGTGGATCGAGCAGTCCCTTGTTCGCCGTCGGACGGACTCGTCCCGTGGCGAGCTCGGTGCTGAAAAGCAATAATGCGCGCATTCGCGCGTATCATGCCATCGCCCGGCGGAGCGGCCGATCCACCTTTGACTTCCGCTCCGCCACCTCGGGCATTAGGGTCGAATCCGCCGGCCGGCGGATTGCGCAGTTGCGAACTTCGTTCACGCGCTTCGTGATCGATTCCAAGCTCCGGCCATTCGCTACGGTGAGAGGAATCTTCACCGAAGGTGGCGAATTGTATCCTGGGGCATTTGATCCCGGCTTCCCAAATTTTGAGATTGTTGTGCTGGATGGTTTTGGGCAAGATTTTCGCGAGATTGAAAGAATAATTCTGTTTGGTTTCCGTCATACTTTTATAGTCACGCGAAGGGGCATGGAAAAATGAAGCTGAAGATTGCAAATCTCGTTTCGATTCAATTCGGCATTTTTGTCGGGACCATGTCCTGGCTGGTATATTCCAGTCTCCCACCCGCCAAACCGCGCGCCGCAGCAGAAATGCAGGAAAGCACGGTGAGCCCCGTCGCGACTGACGCACGCGTATTTGAGCCGAGAACTCCACGCCCCCGCACTAGGGATTATGCCGTCGACCGAAAACGGGCACGACAGAGAGGCGAGCAACTGCAGCCAACGTCGCAGGATTACGATGAGGAGATCGCTCCGCAGCCTTACGTCAACTCCGGTCCTGAAGCCGCTTCCATCGGCGGAAATTCGCTGCCCTACACAACAGTGGCTCAGGAATCCGCAGTAGTTCCAACCGAGTCCGGGGATTCGCCGCAGACCGTCGCATACGCTCAGCCTATCCAGTTCGTCGCATACCCTGCCGAGACGGTCGTATTTCTCAATTCTCGCTCCTTTGGGAATCGATCCCGATCGCCGCGTCTCCGTGGCGCATTCAATGCGATTACGCATCGACCCCCAAATGGAGGAGGACCTCATCAGAACATATATCAGGTGGTGCCTGGCCAGATTCCTAACCCGCCATCTCGCGGGCCAATCGTCGTGCCTGGCCAGATTCCTAGCCCCCCATCTCGCGGGCCAATCGTCGTGCCTGGCCAGATTCCTAACGCGCCACCTTGCC
>JBBRRL010000443.1:0-2866 GCA_038200775.1 Nitrospirales bacterium | reverse complement strand
GGGATGAGGTCGATGGGGGAAGCGCCGTACAGCAGCGCGAGAAACAGGGAGAACAGTGCGCCAAAACGTCTCATGCTCTATCAGACGCCGCTCGAAATACAGACCCAGGACCCTTTGGAGTGCGGGAGCTTGCCCGCGCTTTCCTGGTGTGAAATTGACTCACGCAAACTGCGGAGGAAAGAGTCTTTGCGTTCTCTGCGCCTCTGCGAAATCAAACCCCACTGGCCAAGGCTGCGCCGGGCGAGGCTGCTTCTGCCTGCTCCTCTCCCTCCGCCTTCTGCTCCTTGATCTCCTTCTTCTCCACCCGGTCGTATTCTTCCTTCACCTTCGAAGGGATCAGCACCATCGCCAGGGCGATGAGCGAAGGCACGAGCGCCGCCTCATCTAGCACATCCATCCTAAGCGCCTGCGGCCTCAGCTTCTTGGGCGCTACCGTGAAAAAGATCCCCGCATAGACAAGTAGCCGCACCACGCCGGGCGTGCGCGGGTCCTGCGCCATACGCCAGTAGCGCATGAAGGCCTTGAGCGGAATGATCCATTTCATCGCTTGTATGACAACCTGACATGTGCCGATGTTGCAGGTGTAAGCTCCCCCTATGGTGGCAACCGGTCTCGAGAGTCTCGTCCGATCAAGCTTTGTCCAACTGAAGGGCAAAACAATCGGCGTGCTCTGCAATCAGGCCTCGATCGACGGCGATCTCGATCACATCCTCGACCTGCTCAAGCCCCTCCACGGCAGCCATCTAAAAATCGGAGCCATCTTCGGCCCCCAGCATGGGCTCTTCGGCCACACCCAAGACAACATGATCGAGTGGGAAGGCGGTAGCCGCCAAGGCGTCCCCCTTTATTCCCTCTACGGCGAGCACCGGGAGCCGACGGACGAGATGCTGGCCGGGCTCGATCTTCTCGTTATCGATCTGCAGGATGTCGGCGCTCGCTACTACACTTTCATCTGGACCCTGGCGCTTTGCCTGAAAGCCTGCGAACGCAAGGGCGTCCCCGTCCTTGTGCTGGATCGACCGAACCCAATCGGCGGCACCATCGAGGGACCCCTCATGGAGTCCGATTTCGCGTCTTTCGTAGGCCTCTGTCCCCTTCCGGCGAGGCACGGCATGACGATCGGCGAGATTGCCCTTCACTTCCAAGACCGCTACTTTCCCAAGGTGGTGCTTGAAGTCGAAGCGCTCACGGGATGGTCACGAGACATGCATTTCAAAGACACCGGCCTGCCATGGGCGATGCCCTCTCCCAACATGCCCAGCCCCGCGACGGCGCTCGTCTATCCCGGGTGCTGCCTGCTCGAAGGGACGAATCTCAGCGAGGGACGAGGCACCACGCGCCCGTTCGAGATTGTCGGCGCTCCATGGCTTGACAGCACTTACGCCCAAGCTCTGAATGACCTGCAACTGCCAGCCGTCAATTTCCGTCCCATCGAGTTCCAGCCGACCTTTCAAAAGCACGCCGGTCAGATCTGTGGCGGCTGCTTCATTCATGTGCTGGACCGAAGCGCGTTCGAACCCGTTCTGACCGGTTTCGCACTTATGCGCGAGGCCAAGCTCCTCGCCCCCAGTCAGTTTGGATGGAAGTTGCCGCCCTACGAATACGAGTTCAAGAAGCGCCCGATCGACATCCTCGCGGGGAACTCGTGGTTAGCTTCGGCGGTGGAAGAAAGCCATCCCATCGAAAATGTCCGAACGAGAATGCACGGGGAGCTTGATGGCTGGTTGCCGCGCACCCGCAACAATTAATTAAGTGCCAGAAAACGCATTTCTTGCGGTCAATTCAGCAGACCCGTGTTAACCTGAATTTGACAATCAGGGATTACACTCTCTTT
Organism: Nitrospirales bacterium; assembly: GCA_038200775.1. GTDB lineage: Bacteria > Nitrospirota > Nitrospiria > Nitrospirales > NS-4 > NS-11. Next base: position 1,032 of record JBBRRL010000443.1, on the reverse strand, counting down.
GCATACATATCTGGCCGCCCTGACAAAGCTGTCGGCCGGGAGCACTTATATGAAAAAGGCATTCACACTTATTGAGCTGCTCGTGGTTATCGCGATCATCGCCATACTCGCAGCAATCCTGTTTCCGGTCTTCGCCCAGGCGAAGGTCGCGGCCAAGAAAACGACCGCGATCAGCAACCAAAAGCAGATCAGCCTCAGCCTGCTGCTTTACATGGGCGACAACGACGATTATTATCCACGGCAGGATACGTGCGTGGACAAGAGCTCGCTCAACCCAGCGCTAAACGTCAAACCGTTCAGCAACCCTGGCGCTGGCTGCACATCCACCGCATTCTATTACCGCGTCAACCACTTTTCTTGGCAGAAATATCTGGTGCCTTACACCAAGAACATCGACCTTTTCTCCCACCCATTGCGAGAGAAGGATCCTGCCAACTGGAACAACAATGGCCAGATTTCTGGTGAGTTCGCATTGAACCTGGGCTTCACAGGCGCGTTAGATACTAATGCGGGTGGCAACCTCGCTAAAGCCTTTGGCAATCGTATGCCGTTTACCGGCGGCAGCCAGGGCGGTATCCCGGACGTCGCCCAGGCGGGAATTCTGATGGAATATCCGGTTGGCAATCTCTCCGTCATGCCGACGATGACCGACGACACCCAGCCGAGCACCTCCGCCCTCACCGCTTATCCAGTGGCCGTTCGCGAATATTGGCGATACAAGATCATGCGGGGCAGCGTTGCCGACTGTGTGGCCGGCACGAATGGAACCGTGCCTGACAACACGAAGGTGGCCTCCGGCGGCATCATCATCGGCCACGCCGATGGCCATGCGAAGTTCTTGAGCGCGGCGGCGTTCCTGTCCAAGACGCCGACCAAGGCTGAAATCTTCAACGGGGGGACCTACAGCTTCGGCAACGACTGCTCGAACTTCTCCGGCAACCTCGGATTTACGACAATCAATACGAAGATTGTCTATCCGCTGTGGGGCTTTGACGGATCGTGAAGACTGTAATTGCCCTAGCCGCCGTTTGC
>JBBRRL010000442.1:0-2867 GCA_038200775.1 Nitrospirales bacterium | reverse complement strand
TCCAATGGTGCTGATGCTCACCAGTCACCCTTCGCGAGACGGGGATATCCTCACCGACCAGTCGATGCACTTTTCCCGAGGTGTAGAAGCACGTGACTACTTCGATCCATATGGCAATATTTGCACCCGGCTTGTAGTGCCACCCGGCCTGCTCGAAGTCCGCAGTGAATTTATTGTTCAGGATAGCGGGCTGCCGGATGAAGTGTGCCCGGCAGCGCAACAGTGGGATGTAGGCGCGTTGCCCGATGAGGCGCTGCCCTTCCTGTTGGCCAGTCGCTACTGCGACAATGAAAAACTCTCGAATCTTGCGTGGTCTCTCTTTGGAGGTATCCAAGGCGGCTGGCAGCGAGCGCAAGCTATTTGCGACTACGCTCACAATCGCATTGAGTTCGGCTACCATCATGCACGAGGTGACCGCACCGCGTCGGAGGGCCACGAGGAACGTCGTGGTGTTTGCCGGGACTTCGCTCATCTCGCAGTTACGCTTTCCCGATGCATGAATATCCCGGCGCGCTACTGCATGGGATATCTCGGTGACATCGGCGTTCCGGCCGATCCGGCTCCTATGGATTTTAGTGCATGGTATGAGGTATTCCTTGATGGTCGCTGGTTCACCTTCGACGCGAGGCATAACCATCCTCGTATTGGCCGCATTGTCATTGCCAGGGGCCGTGACGCAGCCGATGTCGCTATTTCGACGGCATTTGGTCCGGCCCAACTGGCGCGTTTCAAAGTGATAACCGATCAGAATACACCGCTTAAAGAAGCGGCCTAAACGATAGGTACAGCTTTCGCGACTTGCTGTGGCAGATTGATCGCAGCCCTCAAAGCACATCAAAGGGAAAAGTTCGACGCACCCGCTACGTGTCGTTTTGGATCGTCCAGATAGCTCGGGGCTGGACGGTTTATGGCTTCGCTACCGACCGCGCCGCTGGTGAATCACTCCCTAGACAGGCTCCTCGACCCGCACCGGATGCGGGCTCAGCGAGGTTCGCTGGAAAGCGATCAATAAAACTAATTACGGCCTACGACGGCCCCAAAACCAAACGGAAGGCGATGGCACCCTGATGTTTCAGGTACTCGTGTCAAAGGAAGGAAGCCGAGACGCTCTCAGCATACTATGCTTCTCGCTTTGCCATTTTTTTGAGCGTGGCAATTTGTCGGAAAAAGTCCTTTATTGGCTGAGCAGGGCTTCCGAGCACTGTCGCCTCTGGAGCGATATCCGAAATCACACCCGCCTGGGCTCCAATCTCCGCACCTTGGCCGATCCGCAGATGCCCGGCCATAGCCGCTTGCCCCCCGACACGAACGAAATCCTCAAGCACGGTTGAACCCGAAATACCGACCTGTGCGACGATGACACAACACCGGCCGAGGATAACATTGTGGCCAATCTGCACGAGGTTATCGAGACGGGAGCCAGCGCCGATAACGGTGTCTCGCGATGCTCCTCGATCAATCGTCGTGTTAGCGCCAACTTCGACATCGTCTTCGAGAATGACCCGCCCAAGCTGGGGGACAGAAAGAAATCCATCTTTGATGGAGGCGAATCCAAACCCTTCCTGTCCGATCCTAGCGCCGGGATAGACGCATACGCGTGCTCCCAAAAGAGCGTGGCTCAAGCTCACGTGTGCACCGATGCGGCAGTCTCGACCGATAATCACGCCGCTTCCGATGACCGCGCAGGGTCCAATCCGACAGCCGGGTCCTATCTCTGCCGCGTTCTCAATCACAGACAGCGGCCCGACCTCTGCCGAAGGATCAATGACCGCCCCCTCCGCCACAATTGCGGACAGGTGAATACCAGGATAAACGGGCGGCACCGGATAGAACAGTGCAGCAACGCGTGCCCAAGCAGCATATGGTTCAGTCGTTAGGATAGCCACCGTTCCCGCTGGCACTCGTGCTGCCATATTGGGATGCACAATCACAGCACCAGCCAACGTCTGATCCAGTACTGAAGCGTAACGTCGGTTGTCTAGAAAACTCACTTCATTCGGGCCAGCCGTTTGCAGAGGCGCCACACCTTCGATGAGTAGTTCGTGGCAATCCGCGATCCCCCGTGCCGTGTCTGTCACCACCGCAAGCGGATATGGCCCACTACGGCGAAAGAACCTTGCGTTGCCCATGGTTGCTTCAACCATTCGCGAGCTAAAATCGCACCACTTCCCTAGGGTCAGCCAGAAGGCGGTAGTGTAACCGTCCAATCTCGACAAATGGAAGATTTCGGGCCTGAGAGGCAACATGTTTTGAGGCCGCCGATGCGAGTAAGCCCTTGGTAAACTAACTCGTGTTGCACGGTGTTATTGTTCCAAGCGCGGTCGTGTTGCAGATTTGACGCATTCGGGAAAAACCGGAAACGCCATCTCCAGCCTTTGATGCCGGCCGCTAGACATGTCCCACTGCCCAACGATAGCCTCGTCATATTGCTGCAAAACTTTATAATGTGGGGCGCGCCGTGAGTTTTCAGATCACGATCCTCAAGGTGTTGGCGGGACATCCCGGAGGATGTCTGTCGGTCGACGACCTCAAACACGCAGTAACTATTCTCTTGACCAGCGGCTCGGACTGGACAAGACCACCCAAGGGCTGATCAACGCGGCGCCATTACCAAATCGGTTCGATGCAAGCGGAACCGATGGGTTGAACACCGCCGGCTTTACGTTCAGCGGAGCGCAAAGGGAACGTCAGCATGATGAGGTGATCAAGATAGATCACATCTTCAACGTCAAGAACACGATCTTCTTCCGCGGCGCGTGGGGCAGCCAGGACACGAATTGCGATAACGGCAATAGTGGTTTGCCGATCTTCCCTGGTTCCGGATGTCTGATCAACACAGTTCGCGAACCACGCAACCTCGCGGCCAC
>JBBRRL010000441.1:0-2870 GCA_038200775.1 Nitrospirales bacterium | reverse complement strand
AGCGCGCAGCGCTGCTATCACAAGTAGGTCTTCCGGAGATTGCAGAGTCCGACTTGAGGCGAAACGGAAGCCAGTGAGTAGCCGCCCTCACGTCGTGGAATTCTTCTGCCCACCTGGTAATTAGTAGTATCCAACCGGATACGACCAATCTCGATTTAGATACACCAGGAGGTCCCGAGCTTGAGATTGTAAAGATATCATCTGCTGGTCACAGCCTACAGAACACTCGCGCTTGTTACATCCGCGCAATCCTATCTTACCGCGCAATCGCCTTTTAAAGCTGCGTCGCTAGTGGCATGCAGAATGCTAACTTCTCTTGTAAGCCGGAGTTTGCCCAAAGACGGTGTTATTACCATCGCTGAAGGGAGTCCGATGATAGCAACATCACAGGCAAGGACCCTTTTGATCATTACGTCGCTTGTGGCCCCGGCAGTGACAATCTCTCTATGGAAAAGATGGGCAGCTGCAGAGTCTCCAGGAGGAATGGCTGAAGAACTGCTTTTGCTGAAGGAGGAAACCGTCAGCATCGCCGCGCGCGACGAGCAGCCGATCTCGGAGGCGCCGTCGAATGTTTATGTCATTACGGATGAGGATATCCGCCATTCCGGCGCCACCGATCTTCCGACCGTTCTGCGGCGCATCCCGGGCATTGAAGTGATCCAGATGAGTGGGGCTCAATTCGATGTCAGTGCTCGTGGCGACAACCAGCCATTCACAAACAAGATGTTAGTTCTTGTCGATGGGCGATCTATCTATGACGACATCCAGGGGGAAGTCTACTGGAAGGCGATACCAGTGACGCTCCCGGAAATTAAGCGGATAGAGGTGTTGAAGGGGCCCGCGTCCTCGCTCTATGGGTTCAACGCATTCGATGGCGTGATTAATATTATTACTAAATCACCGGAGAAAATGAAGGGCATGACGCTCCAATTCCGGGGCGGGGAATTTGGGACAATTTCAAGCGCGGCTATCCAAGCGGGTACCATTGATAAATTCGGTTATCGCCTGTCCGTCGGCCGCGACCAGAACAATCAGTGGCGAGATCGGGATGCACTTGCATTCCCTTCCCATAAGTTCAACGCGCGAACAGAGTACAGTCTCTTAACCGACTCCAGGCTCATCGTCTCCGGAGGTCTTGTGGATGTCAACCGGTTCGATGGACCTATTACAGGGGCTGTATCCGCCTCGACCACGTTTACTGATGGTTATGCCGACGTACTCTATGAGCGACCGGATTTCTTTGTCCGATCCTATTGGAGAGGTTTCAACCCCTCGTCGGACTTTGGCTTTAACCCTCAGCTGTCACCCTTCTTTCGTAGCTCCGACTTAAACGGCAAGACGACAGGGGACCTCTTCGCTAACACTTACAACGTAGACGCCCAGCACTCTGTTGAGTTGCCGAAAGCCAATCACCTGACCTACGGAGTCAATTGCCGGCATAATTCAGTTTCCAGCAATTTTGTCGACCAATATAGTCAGGAGGATCGTCTAGGATTCTTCCTTCAGGACGAGTGGCGAGTGACGCAGTCACTCACTGCCGTGGCCGGCGCCCGGTATGACCTTCATACCGAAATGAATCCGACGATCAGCCCCCGAGTGGCTTTATTGTATTCTGCCGCTCGGGACCACACATTCCGTCTGGCGATATCCGTCGCCTATCGCCCGCCCACGCTTTTTGAAACTCATGTGAGTGAAATGACGACCGTACCATCCCTGGATTCCATTCTACGACGAGTCATACGTCTGGGAGCCACAATGTTGATCCTGAAAAGATCGTATCATCGTACGAGGCGGGGTACCAAGGTTGGTTCATGAAACACCGATTGCGACTCGAGGGGATCTCTTTATCAATCACATTACGGACCTGATTACGTTCCGTGCGATCTCTGCGACTGCCGCCACGGCGGTCAACGATCCTGGCCCCGCAGATATCTATGGAGGCGAAGCGGGAGTTGAGTTTTTGGCCACCTCATGGCTGACGAGATTTGCGAATTACTCGTACGAGGAAATCGGCCAGACCTTTCCCAATGACACATTCCGCGCAGCTCCCCGATTCAAATGGAACGCAGGGCTGCGTGCAGAATTGGATAACGGCTTCAATGGGGAAGCGGCCTTTCATTATGTCGGTTCCGCCGTTTACCCCGTTTCCACCACATTCACGACTTTTGCGCCATTAGGTGTCATCGCTCCGAATCCTCGTGTCGGCAGCTATATTCTCCTGAACCTTCGCGCCGCCTATCGTTTCTGGCATGAAAAAGCCGAGTTTGCCGTCACGGCATTCAACGCATTGAACGACCGGCACAAGGAACATCCCTTGGGCGATACGATCGACAGTCGCGTCATGAGCTGGCTGACGCTTCGGTTTTAAGGAGTATTTTGAGCATTCGTCGGCGCTCCTCTCTTCTCTTTGTTGTACTGGCCGTGCTCTGTCTTCTTGACATTAGTTTGCCTGCCGGCACGTCCGCCAATGAAATCGTTATCCTGAAATCCGCGGAGATCAGTGCCTATACTCAAGGAGTCGAAGGTTTCAGGGCAGCTTTGGGCGGCGCCGCGACCATTACTGAGTACAACATGCAAGGAGATGTTGCCCGAGGCCGCAAGCTGGCCAGGAAGGTACGCGCTTCCAACGCAGATCTGGTTCTCGCTGTAGGGATGAAAGCCGCCTTAGCCGCGAAACTGGAAATTGTGGACATCCCGATCATCTATTGCATGGCGCTAAACCCTGAAAAAAATGGCTTGACCGCTCCCAATATGGTCGGCATCTTGCTGGAGATTCCTGTTGATCGGCAATTCAAAGAGATGCGTTCGGTGTTGCCGAGCCTCAAGCGTGTGGGCGTCTTATATGACCCGGAAAAGACCGGCGAGTTGGT
>JBBRRL010000440.1:0-2877 GCA_038200775.1 Nitrospirales bacterium | reverse complement strand
TGTCGGTGGGCATGTGATAGTGCGGGTTACGGTAGAAGGCGGTATCGGTGATCATGGCGGCGGGAAAACCAGCGTCCCAGAAGTTACGGTGGTCCGACAGGTCGATGCCCGGCACTGCGCGCGGCGCGTTGATGGAATGGATCGGGAGTTCGGTGGCGGCCCGCATGGCGTCCTCGAGACGGCGCGTGAGCGCCGCATCTTCCTCGCGCCCCACCACCATGAGAAAATTTCCCTGCTTGGGGTATAGCTCCGCCATGCGCGAATCCGGGGCGCCCTGGCTCCCCACGTGGTCGGAAAAGAACCCGATCATTTCGAGCGAGACCATCGCTCGAATTTTATCTCCCGCGTCGGCATGAGAATGAGCGTGGCGGATGCTGCCCATTTCATGAATGGCGAAGGCGGACTCTTCCAGACTGTACGCAGCCAGTTCAACGGCCACGCCGAGCTGGACGTTTGCTAGACGGCGTCCCAATTCCAGCAGTCCTGCGACGCCGCTGGCATTGTCATCAGCACCAGGCGACTCTGAAACTGAGTCATAGTGAGCCCCGATCACCACTGTTTCAGCTGACGACGGCCCAAATCGCGCGATGACGTTCTCATAGACCACCCCACCGATTTCAAAAGGCTGAATCTGAACATTCAAAGTTGAAGATCGGAGCTCTTTTTCGATATGCCGGGCGGATTTCGCAAGGGCAGAGAGGTGAGCCCGATCTCGAAAGCCGATGGTTTGGGTGAGCATCGCTACGTCGGCCCGGAGGGCGGATATTGAATCCATCTTGTCGGAGAGAGGGCTCATGATTTGAGACCAAGAATGTCGTAAGTCACGTGGCTAAACAGGCGGCTGGCCGCTATAATAGTTCAATGTCAAGCTCAAGCGCTCCTTATTTCGACGCGACTTTCCCGTCGTTCCTGCGAAAAGCCGCCCGTCCCAAGCGGGAAGCGAAGAAATCCGCTCGCAAGCGCAACGCGCGCGAATCGCGTCCGGAAGACGTGAAGGAAGCCACCCTGGCTTTCTTTCGCAATTCCCTGCTCATCGGCCGATAATCAAACGCCCAAACTCTACCGTCTAGGATCTAAACCGGGCTGTGAACCTTTTTGCCATGCTCGTCGATGACAGGCGCTCCTTCCGTTGACGCAACCGAGCCTGATTTATCCACATAACGAATGGGATTCGAGACGAAGTCCATCTCGCAGGAATTGGAGCAAAAGTAGTAGGGCCGATCGCCGTACGTCGTATGAAATTGGCTGCCTTCGTTCACCGGCTTACCGCAAACAATGTCGTTCTTCATGAAATCCTCCCTTTGGATCTACCTTCCTTACGTTCGGCGACCCGTCCCGTCACCACGCAATTTCTTTCCTTTTGCGGATGAAGCGACCCGGCAGGTTCTGCGGCGCATCAAGCGCGAGCCATACCGCGGTGTCAGCCGCCGGCGACCGTTGTTGACGCAGGAGAGATCGGCGCGGGAAAAAAAAAGAAAGGCGGAGGCCGGGGGTGGCCTCCGCCTTTCGTACGTCTTTGTTCGCCTTTCTTACTGCGCCGCCTGATTCGGCTGCACCGGTCGGAGTTGGCCGGCGAGCTTGCGTCCGAACACGACAGCGCGGAGGACCTGCTCCGTCATCTGTTGACGACGGCGGAAGAGTAGAAGGCCCGCGAGAATCCAGGCCAGGCCCTTGATGAACGCGATGGTGCCATTGCGAACGTAGGTGAGGCTGACCACCGGGGCTTCCTTGGTCACCATGATCTTGCAGAACCGGTACAGATGCCCCGTCTCCGGGATCGAGAAGGCAATCGGCAGGACATGGTTATCGAGACTGACCGGCGCGGGCGCGTTCGCGGCGCCGATCTCCATTTCCATGGCTACCTGTCGCGACGCCACCATGTCTTCGGCCTTGCCGCCCATAGCGCTCTTCATTTTCTTGGCTTCTTTCATGAGGAAGCCGTCTTTGTCCGCGTCCATTTCATCGCGCAGATTCCCGATGGAAACCGCCCTCATCGGCAGGATCCCTTCATCAGCGTCCACATTGCCACCCGCGTAAAGCAGGCGATCGTTCTCGGGCGCATAGACAGACCAGAGAAGCTGGCTGATGGGAAGGTCGATCTTGGGAAGAACGGGCGTCGTCCGGCCGGCGAAGCCGAGCGCGGCGCCACGTCCGTAATAAACGATTTCGACGGGAAACGCGGCGTCAGCGCTACCCATGCCGGACTTGTCGAGCGGAATCAGGACCTGACCAGCTTTGTTCTTCGACGGTTTTACGGCGCGGCCATTCACGAATGCGCTCCAGATCTCCGCGCCTGCGGGCAGGTCCATGGTCAGGAACTGCTTCAGATGATTGCGCACGTAAAACGCCACGCGCGTGACGGATTGACCGTCGCGCGTCAGCACCGTGACCGCGTTGGCGGAGTCGACCGTGGATGCGAGGACCGGGACATCTTCATGGCGCGTCACCGAGAGATTAAACGCCCCGTCGGCGGTGGTGCCCGTGAATCCGTAGAGCAGCGGGTTACGCGCCTGGCTCCAGATCTCCGCGGGCAGTTCCTTGACGTCGATGGCGCGGATGCCCATTGCCCCTTCTGTCGCCACTTCGATGCTACCGTTGGCTTCGACGCCGACGGCGATCTCCTGTCGAACGACATTGAGAGCTGTGAACAGAGGCGCGCCCACCGCCGCGTCGCCAGCGATGGCGCGCTCGGCCTGGACGCTGATGGTGCGCTCGCCCAGCACTTTCCGGTCGAACACAACGCTGAGAGTATTTTTATCGACGCGCCACGCCTGGATGCCATCACCGGTCACGCCGAGAATGGAAACATCCTGCGGCACCCGCAGTGAGACCGTGTCGATGCCAGAGTGCAGGACCGTGTAGGCCACCTGTGTGTTG
>JBBRRL010000439.1:0-2879 GCA_038200775.1 Nitrospirales bacterium | reverse complement strand
CGAGGCGAAGTGCGGTACGCCGTTGCGCAGCTAAAGCTTTCCTTCATCGCCGACACGGTCGTGCTCGGCGGAGGGAACGTGAAAAAGATGGATGAATTACCTGCGGGTGTTCAGCCCGGCGACAATCGCAACGCTTACCTCGGCGGCCGGCGTTTGTGGGATATCGATCGTAAGAGCGGTAAACTGCGTTGGCACATCATGTAACGTTCTTTTCTGTCATGGTGGATTACGGCCTGGATGCCGCCATTCCCTTGTCATCCTGAGCGAAGCGCAGCGGAGTCGAAGGATCTCTAACTCTCTTCCCCTTGCCCGAACAATGAAAACAGAAACGCCGCCTCTTTCTTGGCGCACACCGAAAAGCGAAGTTCGAATAGGTCCCATTCACGGGCATGGCTTGTTTGATTGCTCCGATTTTGAAGGACGAAATCGTGATGGTCAAAGGAGGCCACGTCAAAAATCGTGAGCAACTCCGTGACATAAGCTCCAAACTCCGCCCCGTCGAAATTCAAATCGGCGACAATTTGTTCATCGCTCCGGTTAGCGCGGATGAACGCGAAGGCTCCATGCTCTACAGTAACCATTCCTGCGACGCGAACCTTGGCATCCGCGGCAATATTGTTTTGGTCGCCGTGCGCGATATCCCAGCCGACGAAGAATTAACGCACGACGTGCGTCACTGATGACGATAACGATTCCGTTAAATGCAGATGCGGCGCACCTTTCTGCCGCAAGTTTCTTACGGGCAAAGACTGGCAGAAACTCGAACTACAGAAGAAATACGCGGGTTATTTTTCCTGGTATCTGGAGCAAAAGATCAGCCTACGTGCCTGAGGGTCATAGTGCGTAAGACCGTCGCTCAATGCTTCTCATCCCGAGCAGAGCTAGGACCTCACCGGCAACGCCATGAGTGCCTTGCGAGGCTCTCGCTTCGCTGAGAATGACAGAGCGATGTGCGAGAGAGTTCCTAGTAACGGTAATGCTCGGACTTGTAAGGTCCCTCGACGGGCACACCGAGATAGTCCGCTTGTGTTTGGCTAAGCTTCGTTAGCTTCACTCCAATCTTCTCGAGATGTAGTCGCGCGACCTGTTCATCCAGTTTTTTGGATAGAACGTACACGCCTGCTTTGTAAGTGTCCCTGTTCTTCCAAAGATCGAGCTGGGCCAGGACCTGGTTCGAGAACGAATTGGACATGACGAAACTGGGATGTCCGGTTGCGCAACCAAGATTTACCAGCCGTCCTTCTGCCAACAGAAAGATCTCGTGACCGCCCGAAAACGAATACTTATCCACCTGCGGCTTGATGTTGGTCCGCTTCACACCTTTGGTCTCGTTCAACCGGTCTACCTGAATTTCGTTATCGAAGTGGCCGATGTTGGCGACCACGGCCTGATCTTTCATCTTCGACATGTGATGGAAAGTAATGACGTCAACATTGCCCGTGGTCGTGACATAGATGTCGCCGCGGCCCAAGGTATCTTCGATGGTAGTTACCTCGTAGCCCTCCATTGCCGCTTGCAGGGCATTGATCGGATCGATCTCGGTGATAACTACTCGTGCTCCTTGTCCGCGCAAGGATTGCGCGCAGCCTTTGCCCACATCGCCATAGCCACAGACGACGGCAACTTTGCCCGCAATCATCACATCCAACGCGCGGTTCAGGCCATCTACTAAGGAATGCCGGCAGCCGTATAGGTTGTCGAACTTCGACTTCGTGACAGAATCGTTCACATTGATCGCGGGAACGAGCAGCTTTCCTTCCTGGAACATTTTGTAAAGACGGTGCACGCCGGTGGTCGTTTCTTCCGACACCCCGCGCCAGTCTTTCACTAGTTCATGCCAGCGGTATGGATTCTCCCGCTGCACTTCCAGCAGTAAATCCTTAATCACCTGCTCTTCTTTGTTCGCGGAAGGTGACTTGGCCCAGTCACTGCCCTCTTCCAATTCATAACCTTTATGAATGAGCAACGTGGCGTCACCGCCATCGTCAACAATCAGCTGCGGACCTTTGCCATCGGCATGCGAAATAGCTTGGCAAGTGCACCACCAGTATTCCTCCAGGCTTTCACCCTTCCAGGCGAAGACCGGCACGCCCGCCTTGGCAATCGCCGCCGCTGCATGATCTTGAGTAGAAAAGATGTTACAGCTGGCCCAGCGCACGGTCGTTCCGAGCTTGGCCAAAGTTTCGATCAGAACCGCGGTTTGAATAGTCATGTGCAGTGATCCGGTCACGCGCACTCCTTGCAACGGCTTATCTGCGGCATACTTCTCGCGGATCGCCATCAACCCCGGCATCTCCTTCTCCGCGATGCTCATTTCCTTCCGGCCCCAGTCCGCCAGGTTGATATCCGCAACCTTGTAATCTTGCTTAGTCTTTGGTTCGTTGATCGTTGTACTCATAAATAGTCTACCTTGCCGCCTTCTTCAGCGTTGCAGCCTTATCCGTTTTCTCCCAGGTAATATCCGGGTCGTCTTTGCCGAAGTGTCCGTAGTTAGTAGTCTTGCTGTAGATAGGCCGAAGCAGGTCCAGTTGTTCGATGATGTCCGCCGGTTTGAAAGAAAAGGTTCGGTTTATAGCTCGCTCAATTGTTTCCTCGGCCACAGTGTTCGTGCCAAAAGTATTGATGTTCATGCTCACCGGGTCGGGAAAGCCGATGGCGTAGGCGAATTGTATCTCACAGCGCGTGGCCAGACCGGACGCGACGACGTTCTTAGCCACCCAGCGTCCCATGTAAGCGGCGCTGCGATCGACTTTACTCGGGTCCTTGCCGGAAAACGCGCCACCGCCGTGACGACCCCAGCCGCCGTAGCTGTCGACGATGATCTTGCGTCCGGTCAGCCCGGTATCGCCTTGCGGCCCGCCAATGACGAAACGTCCGGT
>JBBRRL010000438.1:0-2891 GCA_038200775.1 Nitrospirales bacterium | reverse complement strand
TGCTGCGTACGCATTAAGGCCTCAAACGCGGCAAGCTTGACCGGCTGATCCCGGGCCACCTCTCTAGTCAACAGGTCCCCACTGAACGGAAGTAGTATCGCCGGCAGCCCACCAACCAGTAATGCGATCTCCAAGGCACGCTGATGAAACAGATTGCTTCGATCCCGTAATAACAAAAAGCTATGAATGCCGGCGACGGTGAAGCCGGTGGCTGCAAACGCCGCCAAGATCATATGGAGACACTGGCCGAAGGCGGCGGGATTTCCCATCGCAGCAATAGGATCGATATTCACGGCAATGCCAGAAACCAGGTCAAACCCTCGCGGCGTGTTCATCCAGGCATTGGCCGAGATGACAAAAATCGCTGAGGCCACGCCGCTGATGGCGACAAGACATCCGGCGAGAAAATGCGCACGCGGAGGCACCCGGTCCCAACCATGGATATACACGCCGAGGAAGATGGCTTCGGCAAAGAAGGCAAAGCCCTCTAAGGCGAACATGAGGCCGATAATTTGACCGGCCCAGCCCATGAATCTGGGCCACAAAAGCCCGAGTTCAAATGAAAGGACCGTGCCCGATACCGCGCCGATCGCAAATAGAATGGCAGCGCCCCTGCCCCAGCGCTTGGCCAATTCAAGAGAAACACGGTCCTTTGTTCGAAGCCAGCGCCACTCCGCAATTACCATCATTACCGGCATGGCGATTCCGATGGCAGCAAAGATAATATGAAAGCCGAGCGACATGGCCATCTGAGAGCGGCCGGCGAGCAGGTCAGACATGCGACGTGGAGCTCTGGGACGTCATAGGGTGTGGCGTGGCTATCTCACGACGGGATGTCCATTCTGAGTGACGATGAAGGCTCTTAGAACTTCGGCGACGCTCCATGCCTGTGCAATACAGCCTCTAGGAGTGTACCGCGATTCAGCGTCGAAAATTTCGCTGATGTTGCCGATACCTGCCTCTCGCAGTTCTTCATGTAATCCCTGCAACACTTCACGAGCCCGTTCCTTGTCCGGATAGACCTTCAGCCAGGCATCTACGAAGTGTCCGATCAGCCATGCCCACACCGTTCCTTGATGGTACGCAGCGTCTCTCGCACGAAGGTCACCGAAATAATTTTGTTTGTAATCGCGATGACCCGGGTCCAGGGTACGCAAACCCACCGGCGTTAACAATTTGCCGGCAACGGTGTCCAGAACCGGCTGCCACAAGGACTTCGACAGAACTGGAAATCGCAGTGAAATCGAAAATATCTGATTGGGCCTGAGGCTCGTGTCATCCCTCTCATCGCCATCGATCACGTCATAGAGATAGCGGCCTTCTTCATACCAAAATCTCGCATTGAAGCTCCGCTCAACCATGTCGGCGAGGGCCTTGTATTCGTCAGCGGCTTCTTTCAGTTCCCCAGCCCAGTGTGACATTAAGCGCAGCGCGTTGTACCATAGAGCCTGGATTTCCACAGGCTTCCCGCGGCGCGGCGTCACTACCCAACCCTCCACCTTAGCGTCCATCCAGGTCAACGCGTAGCCTTCAGCACCCGCTTTCAGCATCCCATCTGCCGCATCCACACCGATACCAAAATGAGTGCCTTTTAAATGGTGCTCGATCACGGACTTGAGCACAGGGAAAAGCACTTGCAATGTTTCCCGGTCTCCCGTGTGTTCGTAATACCGGTCGATCGCATGGAAGTACCATAGTGTCGCGTCGGCGGTATTGTAGATTGCCGTGCGCTGGCCCTCCGGAAAATGATTCGGAAGCAAGCCATCTCTCACATAGTGAGCAAACGTCCGTAAGATTGCTCTCGCTTCGCGTGGCCGGCCCGTGCAAAGCGTGAGTCCTTCCAGACTGATCATCGTGTCCCGCCCCCAATCGGTGAACCAGTGGTAGCCGGCGATGATCGTACGGATTTCTTCTCCGGAAATGCTCGCCAGGACGCTCTCCTCGGGCCGGGTTCCCGGCAAAATCAGAAACTGATCCGCTGCGAGAACAAGCTGGGCTGCCGGCCCAGATTGCGCCTCTTTCGGAGCGGCGGCCAGAACCCTTTCCAGTCGACCCCGTTCCGCTTCGAGAATGTGCTCGGCCGAAGGGTCCAGTACCTCCCAGCCCTCCGTACTGATGATGAACGACAGGGATTCACCGGCCGCCAGGTCGGCTGAAAAATAACCAGGGCTGACTAGATCCTCCAAGTGATCGTAACCGCGCTCCCGTTCAACGCGGTAATACACGTGAGGACTTCGCTGCTCTTCTACGACAAAGACTCCTTGCCGAGGGCGCACGCACAGTCTTACTGCCGGCGCCCCTTCAAAGGGATGCACTTCCAAGCGTCCTCGTGTCGCTGTAAGAGTGAAGGGGTAGTCCGGCGAGACACCGAGGGGGCCGTCATGCATACGAAACGTCACAAAGGGTCGGAGGGTCAGATGTATCGGACCGCCACTGACTAGCCGATACTCGACATACGTGGTATTGAGCGTGTGAGGCATCACGATTCGCTTTTCCAATACAATGCTGGGCAAGGCTGCCAAGACAGCCTCTTTGCCTTTTCCACCGGCCATTACACCCGACCCACCCCCAAGCTCGCCAGGACGAGCTCGTTTCTCCCGTATGCCCGCGTCCACCAAGACGATCGCTTCTTCTTTTCCACGCGCCCGCCCCGTGCCCGCCAAGACGACCGCTTCTCCCGAGGAAGGAATCTCGAACGTCCAGGTGGGAATGAGGGACTCCAGACGAAATTCGCGAAGGAAAAGATGCCCGTTCCCCTCAATCCTACCCTCTGCAAACTCGGCCCCTCCAAGAAGGACCGTGTGCGCGCCAAAAGTGACTTCTTCATCGAGCCGCGGGATCACCATGGTGCGGCCTCGAGGAGCGGGAAGATTCGGAATAAACAGGCCATG
>JBBRRL010000437.1:0-2894 GCA_038200775.1 Nitrospirales bacterium | reverse complement strand
GCGCGGCGGGCGAGCGGCCTTGCGCCGTCAGCACCACGCTTCAGTGTGTTGTAACAAAAGCCGCTCCGTTCAGGAGCGTCTCCGGCGCAGCGTTCACAACTGCGCATCGTACTGCGGAGGCGCCCAATCGAGCAAGATTATTCTCTCACTCAGGATGCTCAATGGGGGAACAGGGGACGCATGTCATCCTGAGCGGAGCGAAGAGCCTGTCCTGAGTCTTTTAAAGGAACCTCGCAAGGCGCGCCCGGGGTAACTCGCGAGGTTCTTCGCTCCGCTCAGAATGACAACGGTATTTATGAGATGACTTCTACTACATTCAGCCTAGAAGCAGGGATCGACGTCGTGGTCCACCAAGATTACCTTGCCGATATGACGTTATCTTTACCACAATCCCTGACCACGAGGTTCTTGCGCGCGGGCGATGAACACATCGTTAAAGGACGTGGACATGGGATAATCGAAGCGGTCACTCTGGCCGGCAAACTCAACGTCGTAGAGCGAATTACCCGAGGCTGCGTTATATCACTGTGATGATGGCCAGAAGCCTCACGATAGAGTCAGAACTGATGCTGGTGTTTTCATTGAAATGTGTGGTTTGCTCTTGGTAAGGGATTCCGGGAGCGCTGGCACTTTTTGTGGGACGAACTTGCGCAGTTGTTCGGGTCGCGCGCGAGCCAGTCAGAAACGGGTGTCTTGGCGGGTACGCGCAGGAGCCTCCAGCTCTGAGGCTCCTGCGGAAGCGCTAGCTTCGATCGGTCAGTGCACAGAGAGGCGCGTCGCACGAAGTGTGCCCTTTTGCTCACTCAGGAAGTTTCCATTCGTGTCGTAATTCTTTACGACCCACGTGCCACTGTAGTGCTCGCCCTCACGCCCGACCCTGTTTATTTGCCTCTCTCTGAACAATCCAGTCAACTGCCCGTTTTGGTCGAAATTCCATCCTACGTGGAAGAGCTCGACGGTTCCGTCTGCCCTTTGTTTAAAGGTCCCCTGGCATGATATCCCGAATATGTTGGAGACTTCAAATTCCTGCCCATCACTGTGCCATTGATCGAACGATTGAAATACCTCCACCGTGCCTGAGAAATAGTGGACTCTCCATAAACCTACGATACTGGCGTCGCCGCCTGCTTGCACCGCAGGCAAAAGCGAAAGCCAGCCAAGACCCAACGCGATAAGGATCGTTGGAGTTATTCTTCTGTAATCAATATTCCGGTTTTTCATGTTTTCGTTCCTTTTATTTGCTGTTTTGGCCTTCTTTGGCTCCTGGATGAGAAGTCATTTGTGGCCGTTCACTGATGTACTGCCGAAAATCCGACGTGAGGTTATGCGAAATTGTAGCCGGGGGCGGTGACCTTGGTCATTGGATAGCTGTCACTCGGAGGGACGTGCTTCCGCAAGTCGCAACCTAAAACGTCGTCTGGGGAAAGAATGGGGACCTGCAAAAGCACGTCCCTCCGATTGCGCCGGGGTCAGCGCCGCCCGGCTACAACGCGTTACTTCTGCGACGCCCCACGCTTCTCGGCGCCGTCGATTTCGGTCAACGGCGGCGCGGGCCAAAGCCTGACCGTCGTATCGGCGCCGGAGGTGGCCATGAGGTTGCCATCGGCGGAAAAGGTCACCCAGTAAACCGGACCGCCATCGTGGGCAAGGGTCAACACCAGCTGCTGATTGGCAACGGACGAAAACTTGATTGTTCCGTCCCAACTCGTGGTGACCAGCGTTTTGTCATCCGGCGTGAAGGCTAATCCCCACACAGGCTCGGTGTGCGGCTCGGAGAAGGATTTAATGGGCCGCTGCCGCCCCACGTCATAGAGAGTCACCCGGTAATTCTCTGCCGCAGAGGCCAGGAGTGTTGAATCGTGTGAGAAGCACAGCCTTGCAACGCGGCTGGAGTTTTCGTGGAAGGAATGAACTCGCTGGCCGGTCGCGAGGTTCCAGATTTCCAGACTGCTGTCGTTCATTCCCAACGCGATCCACTTTCCATCGGGAGAAAAAGCGACGCGCAAAACTCCCTGCGTCGGCGGATCGCTCAGGAGATTCGTCTCGCGGCCGGTTCGCGCATCCCAAAAACGAATTGTTTTGCCGGTGAGAGCAAGGATTGGTTCGGAGGGATGAAATTCCATCCCAGACATCCCGAAAATGTTACCCTTGGGAAAGCGCCACGCGATTTTGTTTTCCGGCATGTTCCAGACTTGCACCTCGTCATCGAGTCCGGCCGTGGCCAGGAACTTGCCGTCCGATGAGAATGCGATTCTCTGCAACGGTCTTAAGTGTTGACCGATAGTTCGCTCCCATCGTCGGCGCGTGGCAAGGTCCCATACTTGGGTTGTATGACCGCGATAGTCCGCGCCCGCGAGCAGTTTGCCGTCCGGTGAGAAGGCCAGGCATGCGATCATATTGTCGTTAGGCAGGACGTTGGCCGGTTCGGCGGGCACTTGCCAGACTTTGACAGTCCCATCCTCGCTGCCGGTGTAGAGTTCTTTTCCATCGCTTGAAAAGATGACCGATCGGACTCCTGCGCGATGCCCATGGAAGATCGTATGCGTCCCTGGACGGGCAAGATTCCAGACGCGCACCGTGTGGTCGCCGCCGGTGCTAGCCAACGCCTCTCCGTCCGGAGAAAACGCTACATCGCTCACGGCGCCAAGGTGACCGGTGAGACGAGTGATTTCGCGCCCTTCCGGAAAGCTCCAAAGAATGATTCCTTCACGACCGCCGGAGGCAAGTTGTTTGCCAGTGCGCTCGAATGCAAGCGAGGTCGCCCAGCCAGTATGACCTTCGAGCACGCTCACCGCACGCAGGGTCGGAACTTGCAGAATCTGAATTCGGGTGTCGGTCGTGGCGCAAACTAAAAACTTTCCGTCTGGACTGAATGTAAGACTGACGACGCCTTC